>PXFS01000024.1 GCA_003564185.1 Flavobacteriaceae bacterium | reverse complement strand
TTAAGTAAATCTTGAATTGCAGTACCCTCAGCTAAAAATTCAGGATTGGATAAAATATGATAATTTACACCGTTACCCGTATTGTGTAGTATGCTTTTTAAGGCTTGAGCTGTACGCACAGGTAAAGTTGATTTCTCTACCACAATTTTATCGTCTTTGGCTACTCGGGCAATTTGGCGCGCGCATAATTCGATGAATTTTAAGTCGGCCGCCTTGCCTTTTCCAATACCGTAAGTTTTGGTAGGTGTGTTAACCGAAATAAAAATCATTTCTGCTTCGTCAATAGCTTCATCTACTTGGGTAGAAAAAAACAAATTTTTATCACGATTCTGAGCTACAATTTCTGCTAAGCCTGGTTCGTAAATTGGAATATTATTGACATCACTATCGTTCCATTGAGCAATGCGCTTTTCATTAATATCAACTACATTGACTTTAATTTCAGGACATTTATTAGCAATTACCGCCATGGTAGGTCCGCCTACGTATCCTGCCCCAATACAGGTAATGGTTTTTATTTTTTTCATATATTATTAATTATTCTGAATGACTGCTTGTGTGTAAAGCTTTATGTTTGAATTTAGAACCACTTCGATACATCCTAAAGAACATCAGGACACTCAGTGACCCTACTTCGATACAATCTTTTAAATATAACTTGTTATTCAATAAGTTTTACGAAAATTTTTTTGATGCGAAACTACATTGGTTTTTGGTCAAATTTCCCATGGCTTCGCCGCCGCGAGTCACATGCAAAAAAAAGCACATTCGCGTAACACGTAAATTGTAAATGCCTTTCAACTACATAAATAGCTAAAAAACAGATGAATAAACTACTTTTTAAAAGAATAAAACTGGTGTGTTTATCTGAAGTTTATTCAATATGCAAATTACCGCAGTTTCTTAAAATTATACAAACTTAACAGGGGTTTAATTTGTTAAATTTTCAAAGGAAAGACTACAAAAACAAGGCATTAAAGAATGATTATGCGCAGCTTATTTGTTAAAAAACTAACCAATAACAAAAACGCTTTCAAATAATCATCGCAATTCATAAATAACTAACTATACAGCTCATTTAAAATTTGAGCCAAGCGAATGCCAGCTTTATGCAATTGTTTTCTAACTGTAGGAAACCACTCATAGGAATAAGCATAACCTAATCGGTCGCCATCCTCTGCTGAAAGATAAATCTCTTGAGTAAGTATGCGTGTTTCTTCAAACCAATCCATTAGATTACCCTGTCTGTAAATGCTTATTTGATCTTCGGAGAAAGGCAGCTTTTGTTGGGCTAGTTCTGAAAAACTCATGTTGTAAGATTCAATCAAGTTGGTATCCCAAACGCGATGTAAATTAGTAGATTGTCCAAACCATTTTACTTTTATGTCATTTGCCCCACGGTCTTCTTCCAAACCAAGATGAAGTGGTTGGTGCAAGTCGGCAATGAGATGTACAAGCATTTTTAGATAAAAATTTTGATCTTCTTCTGCGGTAGCTGAATCTTTTAATTTAGCTAAGCAAGTTTCTATACCTTGTAAAATATCTCCTTCTGGATTTTTAGCTGAATTTTTGTAATTGGAATCAAAATCTACATTGACATAGTGCCAGGTTTTGAATTCGTCATAACGTGAATCGCTTTTAATTTCATCCGCAAAAGTAGAAACCGTAGCTAATGATTCACCTGCAAGTAGTTTTTCCAGGTAATCACGAGCGTTATTAGAAAGGTAAGATTCGGCTATTTGAGCAACTGCTCGGTGTCCGTTTTGTCCCCAATCTTCGTTTGCAATAACCGAAGAAGAGAAGAGTAAAAAACTTAGACTTAAAATTAAAATTCGCATTTTGCTTTTTTTTCAAAAATAGGAAAAAGTTTCTGTTCGCTTTACAGGATTCAAATTGTTTACAAAATGATAATAATTTGATGGATTTGATTTAAAGCTTTACAAAGTTTGAATTCTTAAATATCTATTCAACCAAATAGCGACTTTTACAAGATTTAAAGTAGGAATTAGAAAAATCATCCTATAAAACGTGGGTCTACAGGCATTACAGTACCGCAGTTGTTGCAAGTCTTTTTATCTTCGCTTGAATAAAATTCTTTAAAATGCCCTAAAAAGTCCTTTTCAATATCTTTAAGTGGGAAATACACTTCGTGCAATTTATGATTGCAATTATCACAGAACCACATTAATCCGTCTTGCAAATTGGTTCCTTTTCGCTTGCGTTCCACCACCAAACCTACTGAACCTTCGTGACGGACAGGAGAATGTGGCACCTTAGGAGGATTTAAATACATGTCGCCAGGACCTAACTTCATGGTTTTCTTTTCCCCTTCATCTTGAATATGGACTTCAATTTCTCCTTCTAATTGAAAAAACAATTCTTCAGTTTCGTTGTAATGATAGTCTTTTCTGGCATTGGGGCCTCCCACAATCATAACAATATAATCTTCAGCTTCGGTATATAGATTTTTATTCCCCACAGGAGGTTTCAAAAGCTCTCTATTCTCTTTGATCCATTGGTTTAAATTGAAGGGCTTACTCACTGCCATTTTATTCGGTTTTAAATTAGATGGATAAAAATAAGGATTTCATTTGAAATCTAAGATTTGAAGTGGATAAATCCCATTTCTATTGATGAAAAAATTCAATAACCCACATTTTCAAATGGGGATAAAAAATGATGAATGCACTATCGGCTTTAGCCAAATTCTACCATTCAATTCTTCAAATGATTAATTATTTTATTGAATTAAAATGACCCCTTCGGGGTCAAATGTGTATAGAAAAAAATGTAATCTTTTGCCACCGACTCCGTAGGAGTCGAATATACCCCACCAAAATAATCCAAAAACAGGTCTGTTATAAGTTGGGCTAAAGGCCACTAAAAAAATTCAACATTGCAAATGGGATAAATCCCATTTCTATTGATCAAAAAAACAATTTCATTTTATTAAAATGAAAAGAATATCTTTTTGAAACGTAGAAATAGAAATTCAATAACACC
The DNA here is from genome assembly GCA_003564185.1 of Flavobacteriaceae bacterium. GTDB lineage: Bacteria > Bacteroidota > Bacteroidia > Flavobacteriales > Flavobacteriaceae > Psychroflexus. The sequence goes on along the minus strand of PXFS01000024.1, from coordinate 127 downwards.
CTATATATAAATTAAGAATTCAATAATCCTCATTTTCAAATGGGACTAAAAATATGATTAATATATAATTGGTTTAGCCAAATTATTTATTTAGCTAAAATTCCTTTTTCAGGAATAACAGGAAGCT
>PXFS01000148.1 GCA_003564185.1 Flavobacteriaceae bacterium | reverse complement strand
GTGTAATTTTGAAATGCAGTCTCATTACCAATTACAGTACCGTTTTCTTCAACACTTATAAAATTAGAAGAGGACTTAAGCACGCGTTCACCATTGGCATCATAAATATAATGATGCATTAGGTTAATATCTTTAACCACACGTAACCTATTTTCTTCATCCCAAAAATATTCATAATTAAAGGTTTGCTGGTCTGCAGCAATAATCATATTACCATTTAAGTCGTAATCAAAAACTGTTGTAAGACCTGAATTTTGATCTGTTATATTTTTTACTTTATGAGTATTATCAAAGTAAGTATAAACATTTATAAGGGTTCCATTCTTGATATTCCTCCGCCAACGGGTCCACACTTAACCATTATAAACTATCTTTTACATAAACTTCTTTTTCAAAAAACAGCCAACGCTCCCATCGATCGTCTTTTGCTTTTGAACTATCAGTATCAAACTCCTTCAATATACCCCTTATTTTTTTTAAACCAATATCCTCGAAACTAATACCGAAATTTGTTACGAAATTTAATGGATAGTCTTCTGGGTATTTTGATTCGTCAACTCCATAATTTTTAAAACTTGGTATTTTATCTAGCTTAAATGAAAACTCCGTGGTAGAGCTTCAGAACCACGAACTGAACGAGCAATTGATGCTGATTAACCAACTTGATGAAGATGAAAAAAATGCACAGGTTAAAATCATTAATTCAATGCTAACAAAAAAACGGATGAAAGACCTCTTGGACGGTAAAGCCAATTTCTAAAATGACAAAAGCCCCGGATTTCTCCGAGGCTTTTCACTACTTTTATTCCAATATTCTTTTAGTCTCTTACATTTTCTCTTGCCTTGGATAGTATTTCAGCATAGTTATTATCAAACGTTTCACCGATTACTTTTTCAATCGAAGCTTCCATATCCCATAAAACCCTTTCTTCTGCTTGGTCTTGGAATAAATCACGATTTTCGCTTTCATTAAATCGGGACAACCAGTCAAGTAAAACAATTGCTTCCTCCTTAGTTAATTCAACTACAATTTTATTTTCGTTCTGTCTCGATTTCATAACTACTCCAATACTCTAATGAATCCCAAAGGTATTTCCCTAATGCTCCTTTGGATTTCAACTCCCTTTCAACTCCGGGTTCAGATAAAGCTTGTTTAGCATATAGAATCATCTTTTCTTTATTGCTTGATTCACGCATATCTAAATCGCTATAATTAGCCCACCTGTAAAGCATATTATCAGGTTTAAGTTCTGATGCTTTTTTCATCATACTTTGAGCTTCTTCTATTTCAATATCAAAATACCATTCAGATATACAAGCTATCCGTCCGATATAAAAAAGATATTCCGGATTATTAGAAAACTTAGCGTATGATTCAATAAAATACTTCTTTAATAACCCTGCATAATAATCGTGGTCATTGGGGTCATATTGTTCTTCAACTAATAAATTCATAAGTAAGTAATTCATACTTAAATATGCATCTATGCTACTACTATTTTGATTAATAGTTTCTTGCATTAAAGCAATAGCAGATTTCCAATCTTTGCTTTGTTCGAGTTCTGATAACTGTTCTTTCCAATTCATAATCTTTCTTTTTAAGGAATAAACATTGTTCCGAGTCTTGGTGTACCATTAATTACACGACCCCTAATTAATACATTCTGACCACCAACATTGACAGGGATATTATTAAAAACACCACTTGAAGGTAATTTACCATTTGCTGCATTTAGAACAGCTCGTACAGTATTCTCTTGCCCTCCAAATTTTGAAACTAAACCACTACGCCAAAAGGCAAAGTTAAGTGAAATTGATTAGATGCTCTACAGTGTTAAAACTGAGTTTAATTATAGTTGCTATTTTTTTAAAAAACTTAAATTAAAGAGCTAAAATCATAAAATGTTATTTGTTTTCACATATCCACGCTCAGAAATTAGAACTAAAAAATCATTTAAATTACAATAAATTAAAATCACTTCATCTGATACGTCATACCAAATATATTCCCAATTATCAATCAAAACTTTCAATTCGAATTGATCTATCAGTGTATCAAAATCCCAAAATATAAAAAGTTCTGAATTTTCAGATAGTTTTCCTTTATTAATAAAAATGTCTGAAATTATGTTTGTTTCATTTATAGAAGATAGTTCTATTTTTTTTTGCAGCTTAGTTTCAGCAATACTAATCATTGACTGAGTATTCTCCACATTTTCATTGACTGATAAAATACATTTAATTTTGTTAATAATTTGTTGAGTCCGTATTTTATCAAGTGTTTTGTATTTAAGCCTAATTTCAGGTTTTTCTTGATTGTAAATATCTATTTTAAATTTTTGCATAATATTAAATATATTATTTTATAGGTTCTGCGCCTTTTCTTCCTGGACCTTTTCCATTTTTCCACTTTCCTTTTGTGAAGTCCCACCAATTTATATGCGGTCCTTTTTCATTTGGGTTTTCAGTCTTAGGGTGCCCTTCCTTGTCAAGACGATAGCCTTTTGTTTGATCTCCTCTTTGCGGGCTTCCATATTTACCCTTCTTTCCTTTTGGCAACTTGCCTACATTCTTATGAACTTTTTTTAAAGCTTTTTTTATAGATGATATGGATAATTTCATACCCTTTCCAGGTCCAATGTCAGGTACAGTTCCAACAGTCATTCTATCAGACCTCAACAAACTTGGCACATTATAAAAATAGTCATAGAGGTTAGCAATTGATAAATCATCATAATAGTTTACACTATCATAAAATTCTATGTATGCTTCCTCCACTTCTTCAGAAACCAATCTTTGAGTCTCATCGTCTGGGTATAAGTAGTCTCTAAACTCCTTGGCTGTTTCAAAATCAGTTTCATTAACTACTAATGTTTTATCAATCCCATCTTCAATTTCAACTTCTTCTTCAGTTGTTTCATTTTTATAAACAGTCTCGACAGCTCTTCCATCAGGATCTATGTTAATTAAAGGGCTTTGTAAAACATAATTATAAGGGTTCCATTCTTGATATTCCTCCGCCAACGGATCCACGCTTAACCAAATACTCCAACTCGGTTGATAGTAGCGTGCACCAAAATAATACAATCCGGTTTCTTCATCCAGTTCTTTACCAGTGAATTTCCATGAATTATAATAGTTCGCCATTGGTTTAC
>PXFS01000157.1 GCA_003564185.1 Flavobacteriaceae bacterium | reverse complement strand
TCAAGGAGATAAGCGCTATTAGGCTAAATAAACTCATTATTTTCTTAGTATTCATAATTCAATCTTTTTCAATTATTGTTTCTCTAATTCATATTGCCAAAATACACCATCTCCAGATTCAATATAAATTTGCATTGAAGTAGCGCTTAATGAAGTAATGTTATAGGTTACCTGAGAAGGAACTGGAACATTTGGAAGTTCACCAGCATTCATGGCTTTTGCTAGACCAATGTAAGCTCCTGTACCGTTCAAAGTTATGGTGTTGTTTTGTTGATTGTATACATAACTTGCTGAGTTGGAACCGTCATGTGGAGATACAGGATCATCACATGAATCGTTAGCTACACCCTGCCAAGCTTCAATCCAAGATTCACCACTGGCACCAAAACCATTTGTAAAGCTACCATCGGCATTGAATGTATAGGTATCATCAAAGTAGCAAGCTCTTTCTTGAACACAACCATCATCACAAGCAAACCAACTAATGTCACCAACTGCAGGCCCAACACCTAGGGAGCCAGCCTCACTAACCATTTGCCAAGTACCTACTAAATCATCAGATACAGTAGTTACATAATCTAAGTCATCAAAGAAAAATTCCAAACCAGATCCTGGACTATCAAAATCAAAGAAGAACACAAGCACATCCCATGATTCATTACTATCAGCAGCAGAGAAATCAAACTCAATTTCTACCCATTCATTAGTTGTGTTAACAACTTGGCTTACTTCAATTTCAGCATCGGAAGTTGAACTTTCTAATTTTAATATGACTTCGTTATCGTCTATTGGGGACCAAACTTTCATTTTTAAGGTAGAAGAAATGCCTAAATCAATAGGTTCATCTAAAGTTAAAATTGATCCTGCAAAAGTAGCTGCTCCCTGAGCTTTTAATGTTCTTGCTACGTTAGCGCTTGTATTAATTCCTGACTGATCTGGATTTGGAACAACTTCAGTTGGCGCTCCTTCAAACTCGGTAAAGTTATAAAAAGCTGCACCTTGTTCAAAATCTAACGGAAGGCCTAAGATAACAGGGTCTGTAAGTCTTATATTATCAAATAAATAAGTTTCTCCTTGTCCAGCCGTATCAAAGTTAAAGAAAAGTACAACAACGCTAAATTCTCCCATTGTACTTGCTCCGGGAAGGTTAAAAGTTAAGGTTTCCCATTCGTTAGACGTAGTTGTATTCTGTGAAGCTTCAACAAAAGTATCTGGATCTCCATCCTGTTCTATTTTTAGGACTACTGGAATATCTGCTTCTGGTGAATACACATCAACTGCCATGGTGTTGGTAGAAGAAAAATCAATAATTTCATTTAGTGTTGCTGAGGTTCCAGCAAAAGTTTCAGAACCGCTTACTTTTGTGTATGATCCAACTCGATTACTAGAGTTTACCTCATTAGGATCTGGATTATCAATAATTTCAACACCATCTCCTTCACCACCACCAAAGTTAGCAAAATCGTAATTAATAGTTTCCGATTCAAAAGTTATTGGTAATACTAAAGGATCTGTGATTGTAATTTCTTCGGTGTAAATTGTTGTAGCTTCACCACCACTTAGTGCTTCAACGGTTACTGTATAGGTGCCTACATCTGAATAGGTATGAGTTCCTAATTCACCAGCTAAAACAAAGACAGGTTCTTCATCTTCTACATCACCAAAGGTCATATCAAAACCAATAGCATTATCAGCTGAAGCTGTAACTATGATTGAAAAAGGGTCATTAGGTTCGGTTGTGATTTCTACCTCTAAGTTTTCAGGTGGATCAAAAGAAACCAAAAGATTTTTTTCAACTTCAGTCACATCACCAGCTACATTAGATGCAATAATGGTGACAATGTACTCTCCTTCTTCATAAGTATTTGTTACCCTTTCTCCAGGCCTTATATCTTCACTTATTTCACTTCCATCTCCAAAATTGATATTGAAGTTATTAGCTCCTTCACCCGTTGGAGTAATTGTTACGTCTCCAGAATTATCTCTTTCAATGCTAAATTCGGCACCCACATTTTGTGGTGCAGCTTGAGTGAAATCAGTAATTCCATCATCTCTGTCACATGCTATAAAAAGCAAAACAGTAACCAAACTAAAATATTTTAAAACTTTCATCATTATAGATATTTTTTAATAACCATCATTTTGTGCCCAATTTCCTTGTGCAAATTGAATTTCCTCAATTGGGATAGGGAAAACATTATTTTTTGGAGTAACAAACCCGTTAATTCTATTAGCCGCTCTGTTGGTTCTTACCAAATCAAAGAATCGGTGTCCTTCACCTACAAATTCTAATCTTCTCTCGTTGTAAATGGTTTCCAGCAAATCATTTCCTGAAGATTGTACGCTACTTAAACCTGCACGATTTCTAACTTCGTTAACGTAATCTCTTGCTAATTGATCGCTCCCACCTCCTCTTACAAGGGCTTCAGCTGCCATTAACAAAACATCTGCATACCTAATTGCTCTATAATTATTAGGCTGTGTAAGATTGGCATCAGGCTGGTTATCATTAATTCTTGGAAGATATTTTCTATTGAAATAACCAGTATGACCAGTTTCTTCGTCTTGATTTCCAATGTTAAAGCTAGCTCCTGTTTCAGCAGCCCATTGATCGATATCTAATATGCTAAGGTCTCTTCTTAAATCATTTGATGAGTATGCATTGAAAATACTTTCTCTTGGTAAAATAAAACCAAAACCAGGCTCAAAAACATCACCATTGTAACCTCTTACTCCGCTAAAACCAACCATTACGTTACCCGTACTACACTGTAAACATTCAAATCCTGCTCCCTGAACACCGGTATATTGAATTTCAAACACTGACTCTGGACCATTTTCTCCTGAAAACTCAAAAAGATTAGCAAAATCCTCATCTCCTTGCGTGCCCAATAAATGATATTGTCCAGAGTTAATTACATCATTAAGTTCTTCAGCCGATTTACCAAATTCTTCCATATACAAGTAAACTTTTCCTAGCAATGCTTTTGCCGCGAACTGATTTACCCTCCATGGCTCTTCAGATGTGGTAGACATATTTTCTACTGCATACAATAAATCATCTTCAATATGTGCATACACATCCTCCACACTAAATCTCGGGATATCAATTTCATCTCCTAATTCAAATCTACCTTCTGGTTTTATAGGAATTTCACCAAAGAACCGAACTAAATTGAAATTAAAAAATGCTCTTAAAAATCT
>PXFS01000006.1 GCA_003564185.1 Flavobacteriaceae bacterium | reverse complement strand
AGACTTTGGGATTACGACGAGCGAGAGTTGGTGCAAATTTTTACTGCCGAGTTAAAGCATAAATACGACTTTGAAGAACCTGGTCATTTTCTTGAATCCAGCGTGAGCTTCGCTTTTAAACGAAAAGAAGAAGATTATTTTTTTACGGATATTCGTGCCAATCAAATTGGTTCTGACACCACAGCCATTGTAGCCGACCAACAAATTGTTGATGCTAATGTAGATTACACAAGACCGCTAAAAACGGGGAAATTAGAAGCGGGATTAAAAGGAAGAGTAAGTCAATACCCCAATGAAATTATTTTTACGCCAGGAGTGAATTCCATTTTAGATTTAAATCTTCAAGGTACAGCCGAATACCAAGAAAACTTAGGTGCTACTTATGCCAATTATATTTTTGAAGGCGAAAAACTTGCGGTTGAAGCCGGAGGAAGATTAGAATACGCACAAATTGATTACTTAGTAGATCCTAATCATGCGGTTTATGAGAGTGATGGTTTTGATTATTTTGAATTTTTACCCAGCGTTAGATTCAATTATCGCCTCAATAGAAAAAATCGTTTGGCTCTATTTTTCAACCGAAGAGTAGATCGTCCTGATGAGAAAGATTTGCGAGTGTTTCCCTCGTATGCCGACCCCGAAATTTTATTCTTAGGAAATCCCAGCTTGGTTCCTCAGTTTACTAATTCTTACGAATTCGGCTATCAATTTGAATTTCAAGAAGGAAGTTTTTATTTGGCCGCTTACCGAAAAGATTTTGAAAACATCCTCACTCGAATTTTTACACAAACTCCAGATAATCAATTTGTGAATGTCTCTCAAAATGCAGGTAGAGGTAGTAATTCTGGGGTGGAATTCAACTTTGATTACCGATTTACAGATTGGCTAAAAATGAATTTTAATTCGAATTACTATTACAACATCATCAATGCTTTTGAAATTACAAATGCCTACCCAATAGACACCGATTTCTCACAAGAAGAACAAGCTAATTTTACAGGAAATATCAAATGGAATACCCAATTGAAACTCCCTAATGATTTCAGCATACAAACCACTTTCACCTATTTAGCCAGAGACATTATTCCACAAGGAGAAATTAGAGAGCGCTATTCATTTGATTTAGGAATTAAAAAATCGGTACAAGAGGGGAGAGGAGAATTTTTCTTCAATGTATCAGATTTGTTCAATACTTTTCAGCTGAAAACTGTAAGAAATGATGACGATTTCAATATTGTTGCTACTGATTTTTTTGAAACACAGGTGTTTAGAGTGGGGTACAATTATCGATTTTAAGATCCAAATTTTTCATTGTAATAGATTTTTTTTAATTTAGTTAAAAATTCATCCAAATGAAACCAATCAACGAAAAATTCAGCATTAAGCAATGGTCTGAAAATGATAGACCAAGAGAAAAATTACTAAACAAAGGGAGAAATTCACTTAGCGACGCAGAATTACTAGCTATACTCATCGGTTCTGGAAACAGAAATGAAAATGCAGTTGATTTATGCAAGCGAATTTTAAAAGATCACACCAACAAACTTTCAGAAATTTCTAAACTTAGTGTAGAGCAACTTCAACAGTATGTTGGTATTGGTGAAGCCAAAGCAATTAGTATAATTGCTGCTTTAGAAATAGGTAAACGAAGACGTTTAGAAGAAGCGCTTAACCTTGACAAAATCAAGCAAAGTAATGATGTTTTTGAATTGATGCATCCAGTTTTAGGCGATTTAAGCCATGAGGAATTCTGGATTTTGCTTTTAAATAATTCCAATAAAGTCATAGGAAAACATTCATTAAGTAAAGGTGGAATTACAGGAACGGTTGTAGATGCCCGTTTGGTATTTAAAAAAGCTATTGAAAAAGCGGCTGTGAGTATTATTCTTGTCCACAATCATCCTTCGGGAGCATTGTACCCTTCCAATGCAGATATTCAATTAACTAAATCTTTAAAATCGGCTGGCGAAATTCTTCAAATTAAAGTTTTAGATCATATTATAGTTACCCAAGAAAGCTATTATTCATTTGCTGATGAAGGGAATGTACTGTAAATGTATATGAAAAAGTGTAAAAAAATGAATGTATTTTAACTGATGTATTTCATGATTTTAATTATTTTTCTAGGCTTTGCGAAGTGGGAATTACTTGCTCCAAATCCGCAAAAGGCGGATAATGACCTTTTAATTTAGCATTTATTTTTCATTCGAAGCACTTAACCCCCCACTATTGCAAACTGCTGTTGTGGCTAGTGCTTTTCTACGATGCTTTGAACCCTAATTATTCTTTAGAATATCTTCAAATGAATAAACGACTAAGTAAATCAAGCCATTCGGTTGATTTTACAAATCACCCTCATGGTGATTTACTAAATCGGGGTTAACCCGACTAAATGCAAGTAGTTCGGCTCATTCTTTACCTTCTATTGCATAATTCGGGTTGAATTTCCTTTTTTAACTTTGGTAGCTCCCTAATTATTATCGTCCAAATAACTTCGTCAGAGATACTGTCATATTCGTGAGCGATTCTATTTTGGGTTCCGATTATTTTTTGAGCATTGTTAATTTTAAAATCTGATTCTTTGTGCTTTACAATTCGATTTATTGCTTCTCCGATTATTTCAATATTTCTTTCAACTGCTTTTTTTGTTTTTAGGTCTTTTTGAAACTCAAAGAGATCTCTTTTTTTTGAGTAGAAATTCAAATATTTCGTCAATAGATTTAATTATGTCTTCAAACCAAGCATTAATCTTATTGTCCATAAATCAGAATTTTATTACTATCAAGCTCTTTTCTAAAAAATTGATTTTTTATTCCACGATCTTCGATTAAATCTATTTGTCGTTGGAGTAATTTTTCTAAATTTTCTTTAAGCTGAAAGTATAAATCCGTGTACTTAAATGGATCTGTTTCTTCAAAATCTACAACAAAATCAATGTCAGAATCATCTTTAAAATCATCACGAGTTACAGAACCAAAAGCGGAAAATGTTTTGACTTTGTATTGCTTGCAAAGTTTCTTAATTCGATTAATATTTTCTTCTGATATCTTCATATAACAAAAATACTTAAATTTTAGCTCAAATCAATCTTTGTAAGTTTTTTTCAGCATTAGCCACAACTATTCAATGTCAATTATATTTTGTTTTGATTTTGATTTTATGTTCGGTGAGCATTTTGTGAACTGGACATTTATTTGCTATTTCAATAAGTTTATTGATTTGCTCTTCAGATAAACTTTTATTCGAAAAAGATAAGTTTCGAGTCAAGGTATGTACCTTATTTTTACCCGATTTTTCTGTTTGAGAATTCATTTGAATTTCAATATTTCCTAATTCCCAGTCCTCTCTTTCAGCGTACATTTTTAAGGTCATTAGCGTACAAGATGCCAAAGCTGAGGATAGAAGTTCATTTGGGGTAGGGCCTAAATCCTCTCCTTGAACAGATTTAGGTTCATCGGCAATAAGCTGGTGCTGTCTAACTTGAATTTCAGTAGTAAACTTGTTCTCTTTTACAATATTTGCTCTTAGGTTTTTGTTGTCCTCTTGTTTTTGGTCTTCACTAACTTCAATATAGCGTTTGGACCAACTGGCAATCACCTCACCAACATACTTTGCATCATCTTCGTTAGTTAATAGATGCGAAGCTCCATCAAGGCTAACAAAACTCTTTGGATGCTTTGCTGAGGTGTAAAGCTGCTCGGCATTTTTAATGCCAACAATTTTATCCTGCGGAGAATGAAAAATTAAAAGCGATTTATCTAAATTTCGTAAAGTAGTAGCATCGCTTTTATCTTTCAAATCGTCTAAAAATTGTTTTTTTATTTTAAACTTTCTTCCACCAATATTTACTTTAGATTCACCTTGATTATTTATCTCATCCAAATTGGATTCTAATAAATGCATTACATGCTCAGGGTTATAAGGACTTCCTATACATACTACAGCCTTAACACTTTCTATTTCAGGTGCAACATACAGACATGCGGTTCCACCTAAAGAATGACCAACCAATAAGCAAGGACTTTCATAATTTTCTTCTAGGTATTGGCTGGCATCTTTTAAATCAGACATGTTATGAGAAAAATTAGTTTCGCTAAAATCACCTTCACTATCGCCTAATCCTGTAAAGTCGAATCCTAAAACTCCAAAACCTTTTAATGCAAGGCTTTCCGCAATATAAGATACTGTTTTTAGATTTTTTGAGCAAGTAAAACAATGCGCAAACAAAACAAAAGCCTTAGGTGATGAATGATTAGGTAAGTATATATTTCCCTCTAATTTTTGGTTATTTTGATTAGTAAAACTAATTTTTTTCTTAATCATTTTTTTAAAATTTGAGCTCAAATTAAATAAATATCAAACGTAATAATTTAATATTATCATAAATATATCACTATTAGAAGTGTTTAAAATTCTCCCTTTATTGATAGTGCTGATTAATTTTTCAATTCTTTTTCTTTTAAAAACAATGGATTCTTTATTTTTACGTTTTGACAAAAAATATAATTATGTTTAAATATAGTTTTTTGATTATTCTGTTGACTTTTCAGTTTGGCTTTTCGCAGGAGTGGTTAGACCAGAATTGTAGTGTAGAGGCTCAAGTTCATGCAGAAGACATTTCAAATGCATCAGAAAGAAACCTTCTGAAAATGATTATTAATCAAGAAGGGAAGTTAATGGTAAATGATAAAGATTTAAGTATTCTAAATGATACAAAACTGAAAGAGTATCTATATGCTTTTATAGTAAATCCCGACGAAAGTGAACAGTGGTCTAAATCGCCTAAAAAAGCTTACATTAGCCTTAAACACTATAATCATGCAGAAGAATTTGAAAGGGTAGAGCAGAATATTAGAGAGGTGTATTATTTTTTGTGGAATACCTATGCACAAGAAAAATATGAGGATGATTATGTAAATTTAGATTGTAAAAAAAGAGCAAAGGTTCAAAAACAATATCCTTATCACATTTACCTTCCAAAAAAATCCAAAAAAGAAGATAAAGATAAACCTCAATTTTCAGGACCACCACCATTTGAGGCAGATGTAATTGATAATTAATTTAATTACTTTTTAATTAGCATTAGACCTCTTCATTAACAGCTGTTAATGAAGAGGTCTAATTTTATATTTTAATCAGACTTTTTAAATTTTTATACCAGTAATTTCAATTGATAAATGGTATTACAAGCTCTTCATAAATGATTTTCAAGTATTTTCGATTTTTTTAATTTTTATCCGTAACAAAACTGAATTAGTTACTACTTATTAGTCAACTACTAAAATTGATATGCAATGGAATTGAGACTTAATAAAGTATCTAAAACTTATCCAAACGGTGTAAAAGCCTTAGATGAAATAGATTTAACCATTCAACCAGGAATGTTTGGTTTGCTAGGGCCAAATGGTGCTGGTAAATCCACCTTAATGAGAACCATAGCCACGCTCCAAAAACCAGACGCAGGCGAATTATATTTAGGAGATATTAACATTCTTAAGCAAAAAATGGAACTCAGAAAGGTTCTAGGTTATCTACCTCAACAATTTGGTGTGTATCCAAAGATGCCAGCAGAAAAACTTTTAAATTATTTTGCTGATTTAAAAGGTGTAGCCCATCCAACTGAAAAGAAAAAAATTGTTGAATATGCCCTTGAAGTTACCAATTTAACTGACGTTAAAGACAAGCAGGTAGCAGGTTACTCAGGGGGGATGAAGCAGCGTTTCGGCATAGCGCAATTGCTGCTTAACAATCCAAAATTGATAATTGTAGATGAGCCTACAGCTGGTTTAGACCCTGCTGAAAGGCATCGTTTTTTAAATATACTAAGAGAAATAGGAACCAATAATATTGTAATTCTTTCCACCCATATTGTTGATGACGTGAAAGAACTTTGCACAGACATGGCCATTTTAAATGGAGGAAAAATTTTAAGTAAAATGAACCCTAGAAATGCAGTTGAGGAGCTTGATGGTAAAATATGGACTACCCTAACCAATCGAGAAGGAGAAGAACAATTGTCTCAGGAATTGAATGTGATTTCTTCCAGCTTTAATCAAGACAATAGCTTAAATGTACGTGTTTTTTCTGAAAATCGTCCTAATGAAAACTTTGAAGCTGTACAAGCCGATTTAAATGATGTTTATTTTGTACACCTTAAAAAAGATGAACCAACTTTACAACCAAACGCTTAAATTATGTTTTCTAAAATATTTAAATTTGAAATAGCCTATTGGTTGAAAAGCTATTTGCTTTATACCTATATCGCCATCATATTTGTTTTATCATTATTCATAATGGGTATTGCCCTTGGGCTCTTTGATAGTTCTACGGTTAGTGTTGTTGGTATTTCAAAAGTTAACTCCCCCATAGGTATAGGTGGTTTGCTTTCTGCCATATCATTGATTATATACTTTTTACTACCTTCTATAATTGGTAATTCTATATATAAGGATTACAAATCAGAGATGTATCAAGTATTATTCTCCTATCCGTTTACTAAATCTCAGTACTTACTTGCCAAGTTTTTTAGTAGTTTGTTAATGTCTTTAGTCATAGTTGTTTTCTCTTTGATTGCATTGATATTAGCTTCTTATTTACCAGGTGTAAATAAAGATTTATTAAACGACTTCAATTTGCTATACTATTTACAACCATTTTTAATCTTAATTATTCCAAATTTTATATTCTTTGGAGCCATAGTTTTTGGTGTAGTCACTTTTTCAAGAAATATTTTTGTTGGATTTATTGTTGTTCTTGTTTTAGTTGTATTGCAAGGTTTAGCAGGTAATTTTATGGCTGATCTTGATACAAAATACATAGGAGCTCTTCTTGATCCACTAGGAATGAATGCAGTGAGTTACGAAACACAATACTGGACGGTGGAAGAAGAAAACACATTGCTTCTTCCTATTGAAGGTTTTATTCTGTACAACCGACTTCTTTGGACTGGAATAAGCCTGTTGATTTTTGCATTGATTTACAATCGATTTAATTTTCAACATACCGCTCCAAGTTTGAAACTCTTTAAGCGCAAGAAGAAAAGAGTAACTAAAAGAAATTTTGGTGGTTATAAAATTGCTGATTTACCTCTAGTAAATTTAAACTTTGCGGGAATTAGATTGTTTAAATTAGTTTGGAAGCATGCCTTATTTGATTTAAAGTATATTCTTAAAAATTGGGCATTTGTAAGTATTTATGTGGTTTCATTGTTAATCCTTTTTTTGGTACTTAATAGCGGGTTTAGCATTATGAGTACTAAAACCCTACCTGTGACAAGAATCATGCTGGAGCTGGGTGGCTCTAGTATTGGATTATTTTTATTGATATTAATTTTCTTGTTTTCTGGAATGTTGATTTACCGTGGAAACATCACTAAAATGCATCAGCTTTTAGATGCAAGTCCCAATCCAACATGGGTTTTTATGCTTTCTAAATTTATAGCAATTCTATTCATGATTGCTACAATTTACCTTTCTACGATTTTAATTTCAATAGGGTTTCAATTGTATAATGGCTTTACTGATTTAGAATTAGGTCTGTATTTCTACCATTATTTCATTATTGATTTTCCCAATTGGATAGCATGGACGATGCTAGCTTTCTTTGTTCATAGCTTAATTAAAAATTACGTTATAGGTTTTGTGACTTTGCTTGCATTTAGCATTTTGCTTGGGTTATTTCCCAGCTTTGGAATTGAGCAAGCTTTATTTAATTTTGGAGAAAGATCCAGCATAACTTATTCAGATATGGATGGTTATGGGGGTAGCTTAAGCACTTATTTAATCTACAAATTATATTGGATTTTATTAGGATTGGTGTTTATGGTATTGGCATCATTGTTTTATAAACGAGGCTTAACAGTAGATATTGGTGAACAAATTCAAGTATGCAAAGAAAGATTTTCGGTAAAAAGGAAAATTTTAATCACCTTATGTTTTATTGGCTTTTTGGCTATTGGAAGTCGCATTTATTATGTAAACAATGTTGAAAATGAACTCCTCTCAGGTAAGGAAAGAGAATTATTGCAAGTTGATTATGAGCGTAATTTTAGTACTTATAAGCAAATGAGATTACCTCGTTTAACAGCTTCTAAAATAGAATTAGACTTATTTCCTAACACCAGAGATTACAAAGCAAAAGGTAAGTTTACATTAACTAATAAAACCGAAGAGCCAATAGATTCCATTTGGGTAAACATGGATAAAGATGAGGTAAGGGATTTTAACTTTTCTCTACCTTTTGAAGTAAAACTTGAAAATGAGGATTATGATTTCAAGATTGTTCACTTCAAAGAATCTTTAGCTCCTGGAGAAGAACTCCTTTTTACTTTTGAAATGAAAAATAAGCCCAACACTTGGCTAAGAAATAATTCGCCAGTTAGGCGTAATGGAACTTTCTTAAACAACAGCATGTTTCCAAGTTTTGGTTACCAAGAAAGCTATGAAATAAGTAATGCTCAATTAAGGAAAAAATATGACCTTCCATTTAAAGAACGAATGAAGTCACCTTTTAATGAAGAAGCACTTCAAAATACTTATATTTCTAATCAAGCAGATTGGATTGATTTTGAAGCTATTGTAAGTACAAGTGAAGATCAAATTGCTATTGCACCTGGCTACCTTGAAAAAGAATGGGTAGAAGATGGGCAACGTTATTTTCATTATAAAATGGACGATAAAATTTTAGATTTCTACAACTTTTCATCGGCTAATTATGAAGTGTATGAGCAAGAACATGAAGGTGTGGCAATTCAAATTTTCTACCATCCTGGTCACGACTACAATATTGAAGTAATGATGCAAAGTGCAAAAGATGCGCTAACTTATTACACAGAAAATTTTAGCCCATACCAGTTTAGGCAACTCCGTATTTTAGAATTTCCTTCAACCTCTGGAACATTTGCACAAGCCTTTGCTAATACTGTTCCATTTTCAGAAGGTATAGGTTTTATAGCTGAAATTGATGAAGATAAGGGAGTTAATTTTCCTTATTCAGTAACTGCTCATGAAATTGCACACCAGTGGTGGGCGCATCAAGTAATTGGAGCTAATGTAAGAGGAGCAACAGTCATGTCTGAAAGTTTAGCTGAATATTCCTCCTTAAAGGTCTTAGAAGAGCGACATGGCAAACATCAAATGCAACAGTTTTTAAAAGATGCATTAGACAAATATCTTTCTGGAAGAAAATCTGAGTCACAAAAAGAATTACCACTAATCTTTAATGAAAACCAGCAATATATTCATTATAACAAGGGCTCCTTGGTAATGTACGCATTAAGTGATTACATAGGAGATAAGACCTTCAATAAAATGCTTTCAGGCTATATAAAATCAACTGCTTTTCAAGAGCCACCTTATACTACGGCGGTAGAATTTACTGAACATGTAAAACTAGCAGTACCAGATGAACTTCAATATTTAGTGGAAGACCTTATGGAAACCATAACTTTATATGACAACAAAGTGCTAGAGGCTTCTTATTCAGAAGATAAAGATGGAAAATATACAGTTGACTTTTCAGCTATTATTTCAAAGTATAAAGCAGATGAAACCGGTAAGAAGTTTTATGAAGATGCCGATGGAAATCAATTAAGCTATACAGGTGACCAAGAAATTTTATCTTATCCATTAAAAGATTTTATAGAAGTAGGTGTTTTTGGTGAAGATGAAAATGGGGAAGAAGTGGTACTATATCTTGAGAAACATCTCATTGAAGATGTGTACAATGAATTTAGTATTGAAGTTGAAGCTCCGCCTACAAAAGTAGGAGTAGACCCTTTAAATAAATTGATTGACCGCAATTCTTCAGATAACAGAAAAAAACTATAAGTAAATAATTTTCTAATCTAAAAAAAAGAAAGCCGTTCTATTTCAGAACGGCTTTCTTTTTTTTTACCATTTCAATTAATGATGTGCTGTCATTTTTTCTTTTTTCTTTCTAAGTTGTCTTGTTATGTCATCAACAGTAGATGCAATGGCAGCTTCAAAGTTTTTTTCGCTACTTGAAGCAAAAATATTTTGTCCTGGAGCACTAAGTTTAATATCACAAATCATACCCTTATCTTGTTCACTGGTGTTTTCTTTTTTAATAAACACCTCAGCCCTTACAATCCAGCTGTATCGTTCTTTTAATTTGTTCAGTTTCTTAGTTGTAAACTCTTCCAAACGTTCGCTTGCCGTAACGTGTACATAATTAAAATTGATATCCATAATTGTTTATTTTTAGAATCCTAAAATAATAAATTTTAAAGATAAAACATAACTACTTATAATCAATCTTTGTTATTTATGAAGAATTTATTGACTTTAGTCATAATTTGTTGATGTAAGTTGTTTTTTTATGTTTTCATTAAGTTCAAGCCTTGTGCACTTTTTAACTTTTTTATTTAATACTTACTTATCTTTGCAAAAAAAATAACATGGATATAGGTGTAAAACACGAATTAATAATTGAACGATTAACACCCCCTGGTTTGTTTTTAGTAAACGAAACAGGTGAGGAGATTTTACTTCCTAATAAATACATTCCTGAAACTTATGAAATAGGAGACAAAATAGAAGTTTTTGTTTACTTAGATCACGAAGAACGACTCGTAGCCACTACTTTACAGCCTTATATTGAATTGGATGAATTTGCTATGTTGACCTGTGTAGACACAAATCAATACGGTTCTTTTATGGACTGGGGCCTTGAAAAACAATTATTTGTACCCTACAAAGAACAGGCTTCAAAAATGCAAATTGGAGAACCTTATCTTGTATTTTGTTACTTAGATGAAGTAACCAACCGGTTAGTTGCTTCCAGTAAAGTCCATCATTTTGTAGATAATTCTGATTTAACCGTTGAATCTTTTGAAGAAGTAAATATAATAGTATCTAATCCAACTGATTTAGGTTATCAAGCAATTATAAATGATATTCATTTAGGAATGATTTTCTCCAATGATATCCACAAGCCAATAAAAGTAGGTGACCGTATGAAAGCCTACATAAAAAAAATACGAGAGGAAAATAAAATCGATTTAATTTTAGAGCGTCCTGGCTACAGAAGCATAGAGCCCAATGCTCAAAAAGTCTTAGAGGTTTTAGAAGATGCAGATGGATATTTGCCTTTGCATGATAAATCTGATCCTGAACTGATAAAGCAGTTGCTCCAAATGAGTAAAAAGTCATTTAAAAAGGCCATTGGAACTTTATATAAAGATAGACAAATAGAAATCAAAAACGGAGATGGAATTTACCTCCAAAAAAACAATTAATCCTGTTTTTCTTTTTCCTCTTCTTTTTTATTGAAACTTGTTTCAACTTGTGTGCCGTACCCATAAGTACTATACATTCCTGGTCTCATCAAACTTGAACGATAAACTGGATTCATCATATAAGCCCTGGGACTCATCATGTAAGGATCATGAAAAGGATGGACTTGCCTTACATCCGTTTGGCCTCTCAATCTTGGCTTAGCATCATTTCTTGAATTTACATTGAATTTATTCCTAAAACGATCTACACTACTTTGGTATTTTTGTGATAGTTCTTCCTTTCTTGCTTCTTTACGTTGCATCTCATAAACCATGTCAATTTCTTGTTTAACAGGTTTTTTACTGTACATGTTTTTTGTTGAAACTAATTCTTCCCTAGGAGCTGGGTAATAAGGTTCTTCAAAAAAAGAGATAAGTAAAGGCTTTTTGTAAATATCAAAAGCTCTTTCTCCTCCTAAATCTTGAGCAGAATTAGAGAAAGAAAAAAATACCACAATTAATATAAAAAGCCAATTTTTCAACATGCTACTATTTCCAATCTAATATACTAATTTCATTCCATAATTCAGGAAAAAATTTCCTTTGTTGATGTTTTGGATGTAAATATTTTTTCCAATCACTACCCCCAGTAGCTTCTTTTGTTTTTCCTTTTCTATCTAAATACTTAGAAGCAGTTGCCAAATGAGTTAAAGGCCATTTTACATTATAATCAAAGTCAAAATTTCGCATGGGCTTCATCAATTTTTCTGATGGATGCTCAATTTGTTGAAACTTTTCGCTTAAAGTTTTTGCTTCTACTTTCTTAGCTAAGCGCTTAAACTCTTCAAGGTATTTATTTTCAAATACGGAAAGCGTCTGAGTTGATTTTCCTGTTTCTCTGTTATAACCCGCATCACGCCAATAAATATGTTCAAACAAATCGTCTATAGTTGGATGATCTGGTAGTCTATCTTTTCCTTTTTTGTTGATTAAATTTTGAAGTGGAGTACAGTAAATTTCTAATAATCTAAATTGCGCACTTTGAAACCCACTTGCTGGTGCTAAGCTCATTCTAAAGGTGTTATAATCTTCATAACTCATTCCATCTTTCATTACGGAAAAAGAAGTAACAAGCATATCTGTATATCGAGACAACCTTCTTAATTTATCAGCAAAAACTTCCTCAGACACTTCTTCAAAAACCAATTGCTTGATCTCGTGAATCATGAGCTTTAATATAAGCTCTGTTACCTGATGATAGCCAATAAAAACAACTTCATCTTTAAAATTGGTAACTGGTTTTTGGAGTGATAATAATGATTCTACTTGAATATAATCCCAATACTGAATAGGTTGCTGATGTAATAAGCCTTCTAAATAGGTGTCGGGATTTTCTCCCATGGCTTCATATTTTTCAACAATTTTATGAATTAATTCTTCTCTTTTAGTCATGTACTGTTAGGTTTGGTAGTGCTTAAAAAGTATGTATGGTTTGTCTAATATCTACAAGTCGTTTCATAAGTCCTTTCATGTATTTTAAATCCAACATGTTAGCACCGTCACTTTTTGCTTCAGATGGATTAAAATGTGTTTCGATAAAAAGCCCATCAACATGATTTACTACCCCTGCACGAGCAACTGTTTCAATCATATCTGGTCTACCTCCTGTAACTCCAGAACTTTGATTGGGCTGTTGAAGAGAATGCGTTACATCCAACACCGTGGTGGCAAACTTTCTCATGGTTGGAATTCCCCTGAAATCAACAATCAAATCTTGGTAGCCAAACATGGTACCACGATCAGTTACCATCACCAATTCATTAGTAGAATCTGTAACTTTCCTCACTGCATGTTGCATGCTTTCAGGACTCATGAACTGTCCTTTTTTTAAATTAACACATTTTCCCGTTTTGGCTGCAGCAACTACCAAATCGGTTTGTCTTACTAAAAAAGCTGGAATTTGTAATACGTCAACATAATTGGCTGCCATCGCTGCATCACTAACCTCATGAATATCCGTCACTGTTGGAATTTCGAATTGCTGACCAATTTCTTCTAAAATTTTTAAGGCTTTTTCATCACCTATCCCAGTGTAAGAGTCAATTCTACTCCGATTAGCTTTTTTAAATGAGCCTTTAAATACATAAGGAATTTTAAGCTCATCGGTAATTTTTACCATTTCCTCTGCAATCTTCATGGCCATATCCCTACCTTCAATTGAGCAAGGCCCTGAAAGCAAAAAGAAATTATTTGACGATGTGTGTTTTATATTTTTAATCTGTTTGACATCCATTATTCTGATTTTTGTCAAAATTACGTAATTTTTCTTCATTTTATTGAAGTAATGCTAATAAACAAAGTTGAAGAGTTTTTAGGGTTGAAATTATAAATACGATTTTTTCAGTATCATATTTGCTTTTGTAGTCAAATCTTACACTTGCTTTCCTAACTTTTTAATTTTAGATAGATATTTGATTTAATAAACAACATAAAATTTGGCATTTAAGTAATATGAAGTTGCAAACTTCGCATAGTTAGCTTTTTCAAATTTCCACCTCCTTTTTTGTCTTTCCACACGCTACCCTTTTTTTCTTGTCATACCGCACACAACCCCCTTCTTTTCTGTCATTCCGCACGAGCGATAGCGAGATGCGGAATCTTATGAATTGGAATTCTGAACTTTCTGTCAGCTCGAGTGATTTCAATTTGTTTTTGGTAAAAAAACAGGTTGAAATTGTACTTCGATTGT
>PXFS01000011.1 GCA_003564185.1 Flavobacteriaceae bacterium | reverse complement strand
TGCATCATCTGTTGGTAGTTCTTTAATAAAGTTTAGTATGTTTTGACCTTTAAATTGTTCCATAATCCCTATATTTGTTGGGTACAATATACGGAAATTAAATGACTAACTCAATAAAATTGAATGGTCAGAAGATGTAAATTTAAAATGGGATGATTTTCAAGCAGAACCCGATACTGATGTTTATGGTTTTGCACTTACTGCTTACCATATTCAGATTACCCCAGTAAACGTAAAAATAGATCAAAACAATAATATTGTAGGGTATAAAAAACTGACCACAAAAACTTATTTTTTAAAAGATGAATCTTGGGTATATAGGGAAGATAATTTTTTGTTAGCCCATGAACAACTGCATTTTGACATAGCTGAATTACATTCTAGAAAAATGAATAAGCGGTTTGCAGCTCTTCAAGATAAAAAAATTGCAAAGCATGAAGCTTACTGGCAAGTATATGAAGAAGTTTGGCAAGAATGTTTAGCGGTGCAAAGAAAATACGATCAAGAAACTGAACACGGTTTAAAAAAAGAAGTGAATCGAGAATGGTTTCAAAAAATTGAAAAACAATTGAAGGAACTGTAGTGGTTAATTAGATTTAGATAACTGTTAATTAATTGAATTGAAACAAAACGAAAGAAAAAGTATCTTCGCTATGTAAATTTATCTATACAAATGAAACTTTTAGAAACTTTACAAGAAGAAAAATCCCTTCAACTAAAAGGAGGCATCTATCATAAAACTCAAATAAAATTAACCTACAACACCAATAGAATTGAAGGTAGTAAGTTAACTGAGGAACAAACACGGTATATTTACGAAACCAACACATTATTTACCGAAGAAGGAACAAATGCAACAAACATTGATGATATTATTGAAACAGTAAATCATTTTGAATGTTTTGATTATCTTTTAGAAATTGCAAGTCAACCCCTATCTGAAAAACACATCAAAAAATTTCATAAACTTTTGAAATCACGCACTTCGGACTCTAGAAAAGAATGGTTTAAGGTTGGTGGATATATAGCAAAACCTAATACAGTTGGGGAAGTTGAAACATCCCACCCGAAGCAAGTTGAAAAACATATCATCGAATTGCTGAAGGCATATCATAAAAAGAGTACAATTAAATTTAATGATATTATTGATTTTCATTACAAGTTTGAAAAAATTCATCCCTTTCAAGATGGAAACGGAAGAGTGGGAAGGCTTATCATGTTTAAAGAGTGCTTAAATCATACTATTGTACCCTTTATAATTGAAGATAAATTTAAATTCTTTTATTACAGAGGCTTAACTGAATACCTCATTGATACATGTTTATCAGCTCAAGATAGTTACAAGGAATTGATGAAGTATTTTGAAATTGAAGAATAGCATAGTAAATCAATAGATTTTTTACGGTCATTTCATTCCCTTAAAATCTAAGACGGGATAAACTTCTCGCCCAATTATCTTTCAAAACAAAAAACCGCATCAACTAAATGGTACAGCTTTCATTTCGTGCTTCCCGTTGGTATTTTCTACAGTCAACTCTTCCCTTGAAAATATACAACGGGACAGGTCCCATCTGGGCTTCCCGTATAAGATTTTTTACGGTCATTCCATTCCCTCAAAATCTAACACGGGATAAACTTCTCGCCTAATAATCTTTCAAAATAAAAAACCGTACCAATTTAATGATACGGTTTTCAATTTGTGGTCCCACCTGGGCTCGAACCAGGGACTTTCTGATTATGAGTCAGATACTCTAACCAACTGAGTTATAGGACCAGTGTGTGTTTCAACGCTTCGGACGGCAAAAATAGAGATTACTTCCGTTTTCACCAAATGAAAAATCAAATTATTCAAAAAAATAAAAATTTTCAACTAAAAAATTAGTTCAAACTAAATATTTAGTTATATTTGCTGTTGAAATTGAATTAACTATGAAAGAATTAACAAAAGCAGAAGAAGAGGTTATGCAGTACCTGTGGCGACTCCAACAAGCCAAAGTAGCTGAAATCATTGAAGAAATGCCTTCACCAAAACCAGCTTATAATACAGTATCTACCATAATTAGAATATTAGAACAAAAAAAGTTCGTTGATTATAAAAAACAAGGTCGAGGACATATCTACTTTCCGCTTGTAAGTAAAGATGAATATTCTAAAGCCAGCATGAATAATCTTTTGAATAATTATTTTGATGGAAATTTGAAATCAATGTTTTCCTTTTTTGCGAAGAAAAATGATTTAAAAATGAGCGATTTTGAGGAAATTCTAAACGAATTAAGAAAAGATCAAAATGAATAATACACTTATCTATATCGGATTAGTAATCGTTTTTCAGGCTATTTTATTGGCTTCCTACAAGTTTATTCATATACCTGAAAAAGCTAAGCTAAATCGAAATTTACTATTTAGTATTGTCTTAATTTCGATTGTATTTCCCATACTTCTAATGCAGATTCAGTGGAATCTATTTGATGATTTTCAACTTAAATTTACTCCAGCAACCGAACCTGAAATTCAACTTGAAGAAGTTCAATTATTTTTAAATGCAGAAGTCAATACTACAACAATTAATTCAGTTTGGAATCAGTTCACTATAACTAAGCTTGTTTACTTATTAGGCTTAAGCATTTTCCTGTTATTGTTTATTCAAAAGTTAAGGAACGTTTTCAGCATTAAAAGGCAATCAGCTCAAAAGCATTTTGATGAAAAATGGTATTATGAAATTAAAGACAGTCATGAAGCCTTTAACTTTTTTAATTGGATTTTTATGGGTAGCGAGCTTGCTGAAAAAGAAAAAGAGCTGATTTATATCCATGAAAACGAACATAGAAGGTTAAAACATAGCTATGATCTATTAGTTCTTGAAATCTTAAAAGTCTTTTTTTGGTTTAATCCACTTTTTATATGGATTCAAAATGAATTGAAAGCTGTGCATGAAATTCAAGCCGATAAAAAAATTGAAACTGAATCGACACAAGCTTATGCAAAACTTTTACTTGAAAAATCAATGCATTGTCAACCCATTGCATTAGTAAATACATTTAATAAACCCTTACTAAAAACAAGAATTATGTTACTAAAAAACACACAACAAGAAAGAAATGGTATTACCTACCTAATTTTAATTCCTTTACTCCTTCTCGTTATTTCTGGAAGTGCTTTTGCATTACATATAAATAATTTTGTAGATGAAAAAAATGATCAAAGCTACCTTGACCAACTTTATAATTGGGAAAAAACGGGTGCTGAAGATCAACTGACAGAATTTGCCCAAAAAGTAAATGAATTTAAAATTTATCAATTAAGCAAAGATGAGTTCGAAATGAAAAAAGCATGGCTGAAATTTCAAGCTAAACAAACTGATAGTCAAAACTTAAAAATTAAATTAAATAAATTGAGTTATACTGATTATACCCTGCTAATGAATTCTAATGACACAATTGCATTTGCCGAGGTTGAAGAAGTACCGGTTTTTCCAAATTGTGAAGACCTTTCATCACAAGTTGAACTAAAAGCTTGCATGCAACAAAAAATTACATCACATATACATAGTGAATTTAATATAAAAAATGTTAGTGCTTTTGCTGATGAAGGTGTAAATCGAATTTTTGTTCGATTTAATATTAATACAAAAGGTGAAATTGATGCTGTTGAGGCTACAGCAGAATATGAAGAACTAAAACATGAAGGTGAGCGAATTGTTAAAAAATTACCAACTATGCAGCCTGGCAGAGTAGATGGGAAGCCTGTCAATGTTTTTTATGTTCTGCCAATAGTTTTTGAAAATCCCGCAAAAGCAGAAGAAAAAGAGGAGAAGTAATCAACACAGACACAAATTAACGGTAAGTAAAATACATCATTTTCTTATGAATCTGTAATTAATGAAGATTCATAAAAATAAGTTAACAAGATGGTTTTTAATTGACAAAAAATACTTATTATTGAACTGTATTAAATTTTTACTTGAAAAACTTGTCTATGAAAACCAATATTTTACTTATCGTTTTGTTATTTGTCAGCTACACAGTTTCAGCTCAAACTAAAGCTGATCAAATAGAAATAGAAAAAATTAATCAACTTCCAGAAATTGAAAAGTGTACAAATTTTGATACTTATGATGAAGCTTGGAATTGTATTAAAAAAAGAGTTACAAAACACATCACCAATAAAATAAACAGCACTAAAATAAGAAAAATTGTTTCGCGAGATATCAAAAATGCTTTTTCAAAAGAAGATTGGGAAGTGGTAATTGATGCTTCTATTTTGGTGGATTGCAGAATTGGTGTAATCTTACGCCATGACAAAGAATGGGGAATAAAATATATTGAGACAGAATACCCAAATTTAGAAAGCTACTTAGAAGGATTTTTTACCACACTTCCAAAAATACAACAACCGTTTGTTTATGAAGGTAGAGTGTCCGATCTCGTATTCAATATACCGCTGAAAGTTCAAGTCACTTTAAAATAATAAAATGCTTATAATCTAGCCTAAAAGTTTATCACTCGTTGCTATACATTCATTAATTTATATGGGCTTCTAGTAAAGTTTCTCATTTCAACATAAATTATTTTTGATTCCCAAAAGGTAAGTAAAAAACATTTTAAGAACAGAAGCTAAAAGCTTTTTATTACATTTACAGCACTACAATTGTTTACAATGCGCAAATGAATCAGCAGGAATTACTTACTCCTATAACTTACCTTAAGGGAGTTGGCCCAACCAAAGCCGATTTACTTGAGAAAGAACTAGGCATTAGTACCTTTAATGATTTATTGAACCACTTCCCCTATCGCTATATTGATAAAACCAAGTACTATAAAATAAATGAGCTCAAGCAAGTAAATACCGAAGTTCAAATTGTTGGGCAAATTACTGCTGTGAAAATGGTTCCTCAAAAACGAGGAAAACGCCTTGAAGCCATATTTGAAGATCCTACTGGAAGCATGAAGTTAGTCTGGTTCAGAGGGCATAAATGGATTAGAGAAAATATTAAAGTCAACACTCCTTATGTGATATTTGGTAAAATCAATTGGATAGGCAGTACACCTAGTATGCCTCATCCTGAAATGGAATTACTGGAGCAACATAAAAAAGAAATCAAAGTGAGTATGCAACCTGTATATTCGCTAACCGAAAAGTTGACTAAAAAAGGAGTAAGCAATCGTGTTTTAAATAAAATGATTTTAGAGCTTTTTAAACTGGCTAAAAATGGTTTTACAGAGACGCTTTCTAACGAAGTAATTTCACAAAATAAATTGATCTCTCGTTCCAAAGCTCTATTGAATGTCCACTTTCCACAATCGCCTGATTTACTTCAAAAGGCAAGATTTAGATTAAAGTTTGAGGAATTTTTCTTCATTCAGTTGCAGCTGATTCGAAAAAACATCATTAAGAAATCTAAAATCAAAGGCTATCCATTTAAAGAATTAGGGACTCACTTTCACCAATTTTACAAAGAGGTTTTACCTTTTGAATTGACTCAAGCACAAAAACGTGTTGTAAAAGAAATCAGAAAGGATTTGGCTAGCAATGCACAAATGAATCGTTTATTACAAGGTGATGTTGGCTCTGGAAAAACCATTGTTGGATTAATGAGTATGCTCATGGCTATTGATAATGGATTTCAAGCCTGTATGATGGCACCTACCGAAATTTTAGCTACCCAACATTATGAAGGCATATCTGAAATGTGTAGTAAATTAGGTATTCAAGTGAAGCTTTTAACAGGTTCAACAAAAACCAAAGAACGAAAAATTATTCACGCTGGTCTTGAAGATGGAAGTTTACACATTCTTATAGGGACGCACGCTCTTATTGAGCCCAAAGTAAAATTCAAAAATTTAGGTTTAGCTATTATTGATGAACAACATCGTTTTGGTGTGGCGCAACGGGCTAAACTTTGGAAGAAAAATGATCTTCCTCCTCATGTCTTAGTAATGACAGCTACTCCCATCCCTAGAACGCTGGCCATGAGTGTGTATGGCGATTTAGATATTTCTGTGATTGACGAACTTCCACCTGGCAGAAAACCAATTAAAACAGTACATCGGTACGATAGCCACCGATTACGCGTCTTTAAATTTATTCGCGATGAGATCAATAAAGGCAGGCAAGTTTACATTGTGTATCCACTTATTGAAGAATCGGCTAATTTTGATTATAAAGACTTAATGGATGGTTACGAGAGTGTTGTTAGGGAGTTTCCGAAACCTAAATATCAAATCTCTATTGTACATGGAAATATGAAAGCACAAGATAAAGCCTACGAAATGGAGCGTTTTGTCAACGGCAAAACACAAATTATGGTAGCCACTACAGTGATTGAAGTAGGGGTTAATGTACCCAATGCCAGTGTAATGATTATTGAAAGTGCGGAAAAATTTGGCTTATCTCAATTGCACCAGCTCAGGGGGCGTGTGGGACGAGGTGCTGAACAAAGTTATTGCATTTTACTTACCGGTCACAAATTAAGTAGCGATGGCAAGGTAAGATTAGAAACCATGACACAAACCAACGACGGATTTAAAATTGCAGAAGTAGATTTAAAACTAAGAGGTCCAGGTGATTTAATGGGAACCCAACAAAGTGGCGTTTTAAACTTAAAGATAGCCGATTTAATTCAAGATGGAAGTATTTTGAAATTAGCAAGAAGCATAGCCTATCAAGTATTGAAATCAGATCCAGATTTAACCCACAAAGAAAACTTTCCTATTCGAATTACTTATGACCAAGTGGTAAAAGACAAACAGATTTGGAATTATATTAGTTAATTATATAAAAAAATCTCAAGTTGAAAAATCAACTTGAGACCTAATTAAATGTTATTTTTGAAATTTTACAGAGCAAAATTTACTCCCACACCTAAAACTTGTCTTACCTGAAATCCTTTCACAGCATTGTCATCATAAATAGCTTGAAAAGTAAAATTAGTTGAAATAATGCTATTTACTTTCATTACTAAATTAAGTGTATAATCAATATCTATATTTCCAAAGTCTTCAAGATAATTGGCATAGAGATTTACAAAGTTTTCTGCGGTAATACCTTTCATTATTTTGAATTTGCCGTAAGCATTAATTGCGGCACCAAACTCATACCTTGCTCTTTTACCTTCATCTAACCCAAAGAAATCGCCATCTACATAGCCTTCTGTTGAAGTAAAGGCTGAACTAGCCAGTATTACACGCCCAGTAGCTGGGGAAATGTTTACGCGTAAATTTTCGCTATCACGCCATTGCGCACCTAAACCAAATTGTAGAAATGCAGGTGACATAAATTCGGTTTGCAAGGTTCTGGTTTCATTTCCATCTTCATCTTGACCAAAAATATAACCTGGTGCAAATTGAGTTCTAAAGTTCATCATAGCAGAATAACTCCATTTAGATTCTCCCATTTGGTAACCTAAAACTGAGTTCACCTCCAGACGGTCGTTTGTCTTTCTATTAAAATCTTGATCTTTGGTACGTGTAAGTCCATAATCCCCTAGAAATTTATTATCCCAAGTAATTTTGTCTTTCTTATAGCTTATGTCATAGCTAACCAAAACATTAGCAGAGAAGTTAGAAACTCCACCACCTAACCAATCATCATTAAAAGTAGATTGATTAATTAAAAAAGAAAAATCCCCTCCCATTGTCCATGGTCCCTTTTCTTCTTCGTTTTCTTCTTCAGTTTGCTGTTCTTCATCTTGAGCTATTACCATGCTTGATAAAAATAGCATTGATAAAAGTAATAGTATTTTTTTCATAATTTCCATTTAAAATTTAAGACAGCAAATTTATGAAAATTATTTTTACTTTTTGTAGATAGGAACCGACGAACAAGCTTCGCCAAACATAACCGACCTAGAAACTTTTTCAAGTTGCTGAAAAAGCAATAAATAAGCTGATTCTGGTATAGGTTTATTAGAACAACCTTTAATAATAACGGGCGCATTTTCGTAAGGCTTGGTATCAAGTTGCTGAAGTAATTCAGTAAAAATAACAAGCTCTAAATTGGCTAAGGAACCTTGAACTACTTTTTTGGCAATACCTGAGAGGTGGGCAGTGACTAATAAATAAGCATAAGCAGGTAATACAGCATCGGTAGAACAATGAATAGCCACATATTTATTAGTGTATTGACTCCAATTAAATGCTTTTAATTGAGCCCTAAACTCTTTTTCTCTAAGTATAAAACCATTTTCAAGCCATTGACTAATATCAATCTCTACACGTTCTCCTTCTGGATAAACTTCTTCTAAATCAAAAGTTTTGAGCTTACTTTTAGCTACTCTATTTACAATTTCTGCCATGTTTCTTATAACATTCCAAGTTCTAACTTAGCCTCTTCACTCATATTATCTTTTGACCAAGGTGGATCAAACGTCATTTCTACCTCAACATCTTTTAATTCATCAAGCGATTTTACTTTTTCTTTTACCTCCTGCGGCAAAGATTCTGCAACAGGGCAGTTGGGAGATGTTAAGGTCATGATAATTTTAACTTCATTATCTTCGTTTACAAATACGTCGTAAATCAAACCTAACTCGTATATATCGACTGGAATTTCTGGATCGTAAATAGTTTTTAAAACGCGTACAATCTTGTCTCCTAACTCTTCTGTATTAATAGTTGCTGCCATATTAACTTAGTTTTGCCTGGTAAGCCAAAGCATAATTTTTTAATTGTTTAATCATACTAACCAAACCATTTGCTCGGGTTGGTGAAAGATGTTCTTTGAGTCCAATTTCATCTATGAAATTTACATCCGCTTCAAGTATATCTTTTGGTGATTGGTTAGAAAAAACGCGAATTAAAATAGCAATTATTCCTTTGGTAATAATGGCATCACTATCCGCACTGAATTTTATTTTGTCTTCTTCTAGGTCTGCATGTAGCCAAACTCTACTCTGACAACCTTTAATAATGTTTTCTTCTTTTTTGTGTTGTTCGTCAAGTGAGGGTAATGTTTTTCCCAACTCAATCATGTATTCATAACGTTGCATCCAGTCTTCAAACATAGAAAACTCATCAACAATCTCTTCTTGTCTTTCTTTAATTTTACTCATTTTCTTTTTTCTTGCTGAGTTCAATTATTTTCTTTTCTTCTTCATTATATAGTGAAAGCTTTTCGCCTTGGTTAGAATACTTAAATTTCTTAACTTCTCCTACAGCCTTCAGAAATTCGTTTTCAAGTTCCATTTTATCATCACAATACATTTTTGTAGCAATAATAAAACCCAATTCTAATTTGCCTTCATTGTTTTCATAGGAAACCCCATAAGTGTTACAGCTTGACTGTCCACTTATTCTGTTTTCTTTAGCTTGAATAACAAAGGTAAGTTCATGGTCTTGAACATTTTTTTCATTGAGGATTAAAACATCAAATTCATCTGAATTAAAACGCTCATCAAATGTTGCTTTGTTTTGTGTTGTTTTACATTGCATAGAAATTAAAGCTACTAATAGAGTAACGATAAATATGAATTTTTTCTTCATGTTATATTTATTAAGATAACATTGACACCGCTTTTTTTAGCGCATCAATAAAAATATCAATTTCTTGTTTGGTATTGTAAAAAGAGAAGGAAGCACGTGCAGTGCCAGGTATTTTGTAATACTCCATAATAGGCTGAGCACAATGATGTCCTGTTCTTACAGCAATCCCCATTTGATCAAGTATAGTTCCCAAGTCATAAGCGTGAAGACCCTCAATATTAAAAGATAGTACCGCTGTTTTCTCCTTCGGCTCAGGACCATAAATAATCACCCCTTCAATTTCTTTTATACGTTGGGTAGCATACTCTAACAACTCCTGTTCATAGGCCTCAATAGCATCAAAACCTATTTCATGCATATAATCTAAAGCGGCGCCAAACGCAATTCCACCAGCTATATTTGGAGTGCCTGCCTCAAATTTATGAGGCAGTCCTGCATAGGTAGTTTTAACAAAGCTTACTTCTGCAATCATTTCTCCTCCTCCTTGATAAGGCGGCATTTGTTTTAATAATTCTTCTTTACCATAAAGTATTCCCACTCCTGTAGGACCGCAAATTTTATGAGCAGAAACGGTGTAGAAATCTACATCTAATGCTTGTACATCGGCTTGAATATGCGGAGCCGCTTGAGCACCATCAATCAATACTTTAGCATTAACTTTATGGGCTGCAGAAATAATTTCTTCAATCGGGTTAATGGTTCCCAAGGCATTTGAAACATGATTTACAAAAACCATTTTTGTTTTAGTAGTTAAATTTTCATGAACGTAATGCAAATCAAGTTTCCCATTCTCAAGCATTGGAATAACTTTCATTTTCAGTCCTTTACGTTCACATAACATTTGCCATGGAACAATATTAGAGTGATGTTCTAAAGCTGAAACCATCACTTCATCTCCTTCAGCCAATAACGATCCATAAGAATTGGCCACTAAATTAATTGAATGAGTAGTGCCTGATGTGAAAATGATCTCATGGCTATGCTGTGCATTGAAATGCTTCTTGATTTTAAGCCTTGCTTGTTCATATGCATCAGTAGCTTCTTGTGACAATGAATGAACGCCCCTATGAATATTAGCATTGTAGTTTCCATAATAATCTACAATGCAGTCAATTACTTGTTTTGGAGTTTGTGAGGTTGCTGCATTATCAAAATAAACTAAAGGTCTTCCATTTACTTTTCTATTAAGTATAGGGAAATCCTTTCTGATTTTATCAATATTTAATTTAGCTTCAACCATTATAAAATTTTATAATTCAAATCCTAATTCTACACCTAATTTACGTGCAATTTGCTTCGTGATTCTTGTTTTAACTGCTGGTAACTTTACTCCATCTAGTACGTTGTTAGCAAAAGCAAACATCATTAAGGCTTTGGCCTCTTTCTCTGGAATACCTCTAGTTTTTAAGTAATACAAGGCTTCATCATCAAGTTCTCCAATGGTACATCCATGACTACATTTTACATCATCTGCAAAAATTTCAAGTTGTGGTTTGGAGTTAATGCTTGACTTATCATCTAGAAGGATGTTGTTATTGCTCTGAAATGCATCTGTTTTCTGTGCAATTTTATCCACTAACACTTTCCCATTAAAAACCCCTACAGATTGATCTGAAAAGATTCCTTTGTAATCTTGATGACTTTCGCAGTTTGGTTGTTGGTGATGTACCAAAGTGTTATGATCAACATGTTGCTTATTTTCTAAAATAGTCACACCATTTAACACTGAATTTATGTGTTCTCCTTTTTGGTAAAAATTTAGATTGTTTCTTGTTAATTTACCTCCAAGAGAAAACGTATGTACAGAGGATAAACTATCATCATGCTGCTCTGTGTAGGTATTATCAATTAATGAAGCATTCTCATTGTCATTTTGAATTTTATAATAATCCACTTGAGCACGCTTTTCTACAAACATTTCGGTAACTGAATTAGTCAGCACAGGATTGTCTGTAAGCGACTGATGACGCTCAATTATTTGCAAATGAGCATTTTCTTCTGCTACAATTAGGTTTCTAGGTTGCAACATCATTGCAGCCTCGTTTCCAGTTGAAAAA
This sequence comes from Flavobacteriaceae bacterium, assembly GCA_003564185.1. Classification (GTDB taxonomy): domain Bacteria; phylum Bacteroidota; class Bacteroidia; order Flavobacteriales; family Flavobacteriaceae; genus Psychroflexus. Next base: position 2,552 of record PXFS01000011.1, on the reverse strand, counting down.
TGAAGAATTTCTACAGGTTTTTCTGCTATTACAGACTTAGGAACTCTAATAAAAGCACCTTCTTTTGAAAATGCCGTGTTTAAAGAAACTAAGCTATCTTCAGGAGCGATTTTATTGAAATACTTTTTAATCAGCGGCTCGTATTTTGGATTGTTTAAAGCCGAAGACATTAAACACGCATCAAATTTATCATGCGTTGTTGAAGATAAATGTGAAGAATAAACACCATCAACAAAAACAATCTGATAAGTGTCTATTTCGTGCAAACAATACTTTCTGATGTCTTTATAATCAATAGCTACTTCTCTCTTAGGAAAGATGCTATAATCATGTTTTAATACTTTATTAAGTGAAGTATATTTCCAATCTTCATCTTTTTTGGTTGGAAAACCATTTAACTCAAAAAATTCTATTGCTTTGTTACGTAACACGTGAACATCATTTTCTAAATCAATTTGTTCTTCAAATGCAAAAAATGATGATATTAATTTTTCTTTTAAGTCCATAGAAACTTTTTTTAAGCTTGTTGAGCTAATTCTTCCTTAATCCAATCGTATCCTTTTTCTTCAAGAACTTTAGCTAAATCTTTATCGCCTGTTTTCACAATTCGTCCATCAATTAAAACATGTACCACGTCAGGTACAATATAATCCAATAAACGTTGATAGTGAGTAATCACTAAGGTGGCATTTTCATCTGATTTAAGTTTGTTTACCCCGTTAGAAACTACTCTAAGCGCATCTATATCTAAACCTGAATCAGTTTCATCAAGAACAGCTAATTTAGGCTCAAGCATGGCCATTTGAAAGATTTCATTTCTTTTTTTCTCTCCACCAGAAAAACCTTCATTCAGTGACCTTGACAAGAATTTTCTGTCCATTTCAAGAAGTGCGGCCTTTTCTCTAATTTTTTTCAGCATTTCATTAGCTGGCATATCTTCTTGACCTCTGGCTTTTCTAATTTGATTAATCGAAGTTTTAATAAAATTAGTTACTGAAACTCCAGGGATTTCGACAGGATATTGGAACGACAAAAATATTCCTTTGTGGGCTCTTTCATCAGCAGATAATTCTGAAATATTTGCCTTTTCAAAAATAATATCACCTTCGGTAACTTCATAATCTTCATTTCCAGCAATTACTGAGGCAAGTGTACTTTTACCAGAACCATTAGGCCCCATAATTGCATGTACCTCACCTGGTTTTATTTCAAGATTAATTCCTTTTAATATCTCTTCGCCTTCAACAGAAGCGTGTAAATTCTTAACTTGTAACATAGCTTTATTTAATTTGCAGATTCTATAATAACGTTTTCGTTTGGCTGGGGTTGGTCAACTTTAATTGTCTTCACAACTTCAACCAAATGCTCCCAACCTTCATCTGGATTTTTAATAATTTTCCCCTGAATCAAAACAGGAATCATATCATATTCATTTTCTTTCACCTCTTCAACAGCTTCTTTTAACGCCAAGCCTTCTTCATCTAAAACAATTCCATAAATGGCGTTTCGCGCTTTTAAAACAGCCGCACCATTTGAGTAAATAAACTCGCCTTTAAGTGTGCGCGTGGTTTGTTTAACTTCCTGTACTTGCTCTAAATCAAAATTTGATTTCTTCTCTGACTCAGGCTTTTTTTCATTTTTACAGCCAACTAAGGTTAGAATTAGCAATAAACTTAAGACATTAACTTTCATTTGTTGAATAGGTTTTTAATTAAAATTTAACCCACAGAGCCTTCTAATGAAATCTCTAATAATTTCTGGGCTTCAACAGCAAACTCCATCGGCAATTTATTTAGCACTTCTTTGCTAAATCCATTAACTATTAATGCGATAGCTTTCTCCTCGTCTATCCCACGCTGGTTGCAGTAAAAGATTTGGTCTTCGCCAATTTTACTTGTTGTTGCTTCGTGCTCAATATGGGCTGTTTTATTTTTAGCCTCTATATAAGGGAACGTGTGGGCACCACATTTATTTCCCATCAAAAGCGAATCACATTGTGAAAAATTTCTTGCATTTTTAGCACGACTTCCAACTTGAACTAAACCACGATAAGAATTTTGTGATTTTCCTGCCGAAATTCCTTTTGAAATAATTGTACTTTTGGTATTCTTTCCTAAATGAATCATTTTGGTTCCTGTATCGGCTTGCTGAAAATTATTAGTTAACGCAATGGAATAAAATTCGCCTACAGAATTATCTCCCTTTAAGATACATGAAGGGTATTTCCAAGTAACCGCTGAACCTGTTTCTACCTGAGTCCAACTAATTTTTGCATTTTTCTCACACAAACCTCTTTTAGTTACAAAATTAAATACACCACCTTTACCATCTTTTGATCCTGGAAACCAATTTTGAACAGTTGAATATTTAATCTCGGCATTATCCAAAGCAACTAACTCAACTACCGCTGCATGTAATTGGTTTTCATCGCGCATAGGAGCTGTACAACCTTCTAAGTAACTAACATAACTCGAATCTTCAGCAACTACAAGAGTTCTTTCAAACTGACCAGTGCCTGCTTGGTTAATTCTAAAGTAAGTAGATAATTCCAT
>PXFS01000025.1 GCA_003564185.1 Flavobacteriaceae bacterium | reverse complement strand
TGAAAATGAGCAGGAACTTTTTCTCCTGAAGCCAATTCAAATTCTACATGCTCAACTTGCTTTAAGGCTTGTTTTACTTCTTTAATCGTCATAGTTTTTGTATTTGGAATTAACAACATTGTTCGGAATTAGTCAAATCTAAGCCATCAAACAAATCTAAGAGTTGTTGAAGTGCAGTGTAATCAATACAATAACAAACCGAAGCACCTTCAACTGTTCCTTGAATTAAACCAGCATTTTTTAGCACTTTTAAATGCTGACTAATTGTAGCTTGTGCTAAGCCAATTTCGTCAACAATTGTTCTACACACACAAGCTTTTTGCTTTAACAGAAACTTGATAATAGCCACACGAGCTGGATGCGCTAAGGCTTTTGCTGAAGTAGCTAACTGCACATCTTCTTGTTGATATAATTTATCTTTCACTAATCCCATACGGCAAAGGTAGTAAAAATTATCTATTTATCGTAAAATTACGATGAATGGATAATCAAAAAAGCCACAGCAAAAATCTGTGGCTTTTTCTAACAATCTTAAAACAACAACAACAATATTTTTATTTAAAACAAGAAGCTATAAGTCATCATAACTTGATGAATTGTGTTTTCTGAAAATGCAGCAGTTGAAAGACCTGTTTGAACAAACTGCTCTTCTCGGTCAAAATTAGTTAATCGGTAAGCAAAATCAATATTATTATTGCCAAATTTGTAACCCAAGCCTGCTGAATACCCATGAGAATCGCCAAAGAGAAAACTATCTTTAAACGGTGATTGAGTGAAATTATATCCTGCTCTAAAACTCCATACATCATAGACATATTCTCCGCCAATATTTAGGTTATGCGTAGATTGAAAGGTATCACTTATTTGACCATTTAAGCCTAATCCACTTGAAAAACGTTGATTAGCGAAATCTTGATAGGTATAATCCAGACTTAATAAGCCTGACTGACCAAACACATAAGCTATACTTCCTGTTGCTTTTCCAGGGCTTCTAAAAGAATATTCGGGGAAAAAATTAATAACATCAGGGAACAAAGTTATATTACCTTCATTTTCAGTTAAAACATCAATGCCCTGAGTAATTTCTTCTTCAATATTATACCAAGTTGGCGTGGTTACCGAAGCCCCTAATCGTAAACGCTCAACAACATAAATTGCACCTAATTGCATTGAAAACCCACTTCCTCTTACGCGCAAATCGTTTTCATAAAACAAATCCAACACCTCTCCTTGAGGGTTGTTGACGCTTTCAAAATAGGAAGTGTATCGATCAAAATTAATGACATGTGCATTCAAATTCCCACCTAAATATAGATTATCATTAATCTGCATACCAAAATTGAAATTAATAACTGAATTGACTCCAGATTCGCGCTGCACCATATCATTTCCAAAACTTGAACCAATGATGTTTGACTGGTATTGAGAATTATTACCACTCACTGGGTCAATTAAAAAGCCTTGAAATCCAAGAAAAGCTTCCTGACCAGCAAAACCGAAATTATTTCCCATGAAACGGTAAACTCCGTCTAAAGATTCTCCATCATTAATTAACAAATTATCTACAGCAATCCCGTTAGCTCGATTTACAAAATAATCACCTATGCTTTGGTTAGTAGTTCCAAAAGCTCTGAAGTTTCGATTAAAGTTACCTGTTCTCTCATAATTAATTCCGAAAGTGAATTTCTGAACTGCAGCATTAGGATCATTGCTTTCAAAAACAAAAACACCTCCAGCTTGTGGCATTCCTAAACGAGTTCTAGAACTTGAAGCCTCTCCAATCTCAAGACTTGGGTTACCAAATTGAGTATCTACATTGTTGCTTCTATAATCAAAAGTAAACGCGGCTGCATTAGTATTAAAAACGGCAGAACCTGCAGGGTTAACTTTAATGGAAGAAAGGTCATTTCCTAAAGCGCCAAAAGCTCCTCCCATTCCCACAAATCTTGCTGTACCAGACAATTCTTGAGTAGAGTATCTTAGTCCATCAAAAATATCTTGCGCGGTAAGTGTTACACTTACCAGCGCAAGACCTAAACTTATTGCTATCTTTTTCATTTTTCAAGTGATTTATTTAAGGAAGATTAAATACTGAGGTTCGTAATTTTTAAAATTGATTTCCCAGTATTTAATCTACTATTATTTATTATGCCCTTTTATCTTCTACCTCCAGATCTACCTCCACCTGAACGACCACCTCCAGAACTTCTCATACCACCTCCAGAAGAGCGCATACTTCCTGAACTTCTACTCGGTGAACTACTTCTCATTGAAGACCTTGAACGCGTACTTGTATTTCTACTTCGCATACTACTTCTATTTGTAGATCGAACTGAACTTCTATTTACGTTCCCACGCGAAGTTGCTCTAGCATTTACACTTCTAGGGTTTCTTACACGACTAACATTTCCGCGTGTAGCTCTAGTATTAGTTCCTCTTACATTAGAACCACGTGTGGTGCCTCTTACATTAGAGCCTCTGGTATTACCTCTTACGTTTCCACTTCGGTTAGTACCTCTAACTCCAGCTTGACGTGTTGTTGAAGCACCTCGTATATTTCTACTTGAACGTGTTGCATTATTATTAGAACGTACACTTTGGTTACTTCTCACACCTTGAGAGCGAGTTCCACTTCTGCCTTGATTTGAACGAACATTAGAAGAGCTTCTATAATTATTTGACGCTACAGAAGAACGGTATCGCTGTCCAGACAAACCAACACCAGTGTTTCTATATCCTCTATGGTAAACGCCGGCATAATAACCACCTCCACCATAGAAGCCACCCCAACCAGGGCCATAGAAGCCACCGCCCCAGCCCCAACCTGGACCGTAGAAGCCACCGCCCCAGCCCCAGCCGAAACCGCCGCCCCAGCCCCATCTAGGACCCCAGAAGCCGCCCATGCCCCAGCGAGGACCGTAGAAGCCGCCCCAACCGAAGCCACCGCCCCAGCCAGGACCCCAAAACGGGTCATAAAAGCCGCCGCCCCAACCGGCACCGCCCATTACGTTCACGGTAACGTTGGACCCTGCATTACCCCAACCTGGGTTAGCTGCTGCTTGACCGCCAAAATCATCATAATACACTTCATCTTCGTAAAAGTAATCTTGCTGCTGTGCAGGTCGCTCTTGCACATCTGTTGTTCCTTGATCAATTCCTCTTGCTTGAGAAATTTGTTGACTTTGTTGCCCAAAATAGTTGGCATAGTCTGAATTAGTTGTTACAGCACTTGATGACTGTTGGGTTCTTGGCTGACTAGAAGCCATTCTTTGCTCGTTGGCGGGTGTAGACCTACTACCGTATATACCATCGTTGGCTCCTACGTTGTGATAAGAACCACAAGAAGACATAAAAACCACGGTAACAGCACCGATTCCAAGTGCTTTCAAATTTGTTTTAAGATTGTTGAATAACATAACTTGTGGTTTTAAATTGTTTTACTTATTGTTATTTTAATTAGTTTTGTGAACTAATTTATTGTCGATTAATACATCACAATTTTTGTGCCAAAATAAGAAATTAACTAACATGAGTAAAAAGTTAACACCAAGATCTGAAGATTATTCAAAATGGTATAACCAATTAGTAGTAGAAGCTGATTTGGCTGAAAATTCAGCAGTAAGAGGAAGCATGGTGATTAAGCCATACGGTTATGCGATTTGGGAAAAAATGCAAAATGAATTGGATAGACGTTTTAAAGAAACTGGACATCAAAATGCGTACTTCCCTTTGTTTGTTCCAAAAAATTTATTTGAAGCAGAAGAGAAAAATGCAGAAGGGTTTGCTAAAGAATGTGCTGTAGTCACTCACTATCGTTTAAAAAACAATCCTGACCAAGAGGGAAAATTAATGGTTGACCCAGAAGCTAAATTAGAAGAAGAATTAATTGTGAGACCTACCTCAGAAGCCATTATTTGGAGTACATATAAAAATTGGATACAGTCTTATAGAGATTTACCAATACTCGTAAATCAATGGGCAAATGTAGTCCGTTGGGAAATGAGAACTCGTTTATTTCTAAGAACAGCAGAATTTTTATGGCAAGAAGGCCACACCGCTCATGCAACCAAAGCAGAGGCTATTGAGGAAGCAGAAAAAATGAATGAAGTATACGCCGAATTTGCGAAGAACATTTTAGCCTTACCCGTGGTGAAAGGAAGGAAAAGTCCAAGCGAACGATTTGCTGGAGCTGTTGAAACCTATTGTATTGAAGCCTTAATGCAAGACGGAAAAGCACTTCAAGCTGGAACTTCGCACTTTTTAGGGCAAAATTTTGCTAAAGCTTTTGATGTAAAATACACCTCAAAAGAAGGGAAACAAGAATACGTATGGGCAACAAGTTGGGGTGTTTCTACACGTTTAATGGGTGCATTAATAATGAGTCATAGTGATGACCAAGGCTTAGTTTTACCACCAAAACTTGCTCCATACCAAGTAGTAATTGTTCCTATATATAGAAAACAAGAACAACTAGAACAAATTAGTGATGTGGCTAATGAGTTAATAAGTGAATTTAGAGCTAAAGGTATTCGGGTAAAATATGATGATAGAGATACGCACAAACCTGGATGGAAGTTTGCTCAATATGAGTTACAAGGAATTCCTACCCGAATTGCAATAGGACCAAAAGATTTAGAAAAAGGTACAGTTGAATTGGCTAGAAGAGATAATCTGACAAAATCCTTTGTTTCGCAAAATGAAGTAGTAGAAAAGGTGGTGAGTTTGATGGGTGAAATTCAGGATACATTGTATAACAAAGCTTTGAAATTTCAAAAAACATATACAACTGAAGTAAATAACTTTGATGAGTTCAAAGATGTATTAAAGAATAAAGGTGGTTTTATATCTGCGCATTGGGACGGTACTGAAGAAACAGAACAAAAAATAAAGGAATTGACTAAAGCTACCATACGCTGCATACCTGACCATCAAATCAAAGAGGAAGGAAAATGCGTGCTTACAGGCGCAAAATCCTATGGAAGAGTGTTGTTTGCAAAAGCATATTAATTATTTTGCACTTTTTTCTTTAAAAATTTTGGGTAATAAATAAAAAGACCTATTTTTGCATCCGCAAATAAGCAATGGTCCGTTCGTCTAGTGGTTAGGACGCCAGGTTTTCATCCTGGTAACAGGGGTTCGATTCCCCTACGGACTACAAAAAAAACGGAAAAAAAATGGTCCGTTCGTCTAGTGGTTAGGACGCCAGGTTTTCATCCTGGTAACAGGGGTTCGATTCCCCTACGGACTACAAAAAAAGAATTTAAAATGGCAAACCATAAGTCAGCATTAAAAAGAATAAGAAGTAACGAAGCAAAAAGACTTCGTAACAAATATCAACATAAAACAACTAGAAACGCTATTAAAAAGTTGAAATCTATTGCTTCAAAAGAAGAGGCATCTTCAGAGTTACCAAAAGTAGTTTCTATGGTTGATAAATTAGCAAAGAAGAATATTATTCATAATAATAAAGCTGCTAACTTAAAGTCGCAGCTAGCAAAACACGTTGCAGCTCTTTAATCTGAGTTGTTTTAATCGTCTATCTGCTTGGATAATTTTCAAGCAGATTTTTTTTAATACAAATTCATCTTAGTTAATAAGTTTGTGTTTCATAGTTAAAGTTTTTTGGTTAATATTTAAAGCTACCTTCGGGTAGCTTTTTTAATTGAAGCTAATTAAAAAAGTCAGCTTCTAAATTGAAACTGACTTTTTTTTTAAAATTTATAAATAGCTTTACCTTTTAAATTTCTTTATTCTCATCAAAATTTTCTAAGTACTGCGCAACACGTTGTACGAATTGACCTCCAAGTGCTCCATTAACCACCCTATGATCATAAGAATGTGATAAAAACATCTTATAACGAATTCCAATGAAGTCGCCCTCTGGAGTTTCAATCACAGCAGGAACTTTTCTTATTGCACCAAGTGCTAATATACCCACTTGAGGCTGGTTGATAATAGGCGTTCCCATAATACTTCCGAACGTACCAACATTTGTTACAGTATAAGTTCCACCTTGAGTTTCATCAGGTTGCAGTTTTCCTATTCTGGCACGACCTGCTAAATCATTTACTTTTTTTGCCATTCCAAGAAGGTTTAACTGATCTGCATTTTTTATTACAGGAACAATTAAATTTCCGTCTGGTAGAGCTGCAGCCATTCCCAAATTAATGTTTTTACGTTTAATTACCTTATCACCATCTACTGAGATATTAATCATAGGAAAGTCCTTGATAGATTTTGCAACAGCCTCCATGAAAATAGGTGTAAATGTTAACTTCTCACCTTCTCTTTTTTCAAATGAGGCTTTATGTTTTTTTCTCCAATTCCAAATTTTTGTTACATCTGCTTCAATAAAAGACTGAACATGAGCTGATGTTTGCACACTTTGTACCATGTGATGAGAAATCAGTTTCCCCATTCTAGACATTTCAATGATTTCATCCTCAGCATTTACATGAACTGGTGCAGAAACTTGTTTAGGCTGTGGCTTTTGTTGAGCTGTGGTAACGGCAGACTGCTGTACTGATTTTTCCTTAGTGGGACTTGCAAATGAGCCTTTTCCTTGTTTGCGTTGCTCAACATAAGTTAACATATCATCCTTAGTGACTCTTCCGTCAAGCCCAGTACCTTCAATGCTTTCAAGTTCCTCAAGACTAACTCCCTCTTCTTTGGCAATGTTTTTAACAAGCGGAGAATAAAACCTATCTGAATTTGAAAAATCTTGAGTTTGAATGGTTGATTTTGCTTGAGTAACTAAAGCGTTGGCTTTTTCCTCAACTGATTCAACTTTTTCATCTTCAACCTCAGATTGTGAGTCTTTATCTTCTACCTCTTCAGCATCTGTCTCAATAATGGCAATAACTTCCCCAACTTTTACAACATCGTCAACTTCAAAAAATTTTTCCACAAGCTTACCGTCAACTTCACTTGGAACTTCTGAGTCAACTTTATCAGTTGCAATTTCTAAAACTGGTTCATCAGCTTCAATTTGATCACCTATTTCTTTTAACCAATTAGTGATTGTAGCTTCTGCAACACTTTCACCCATTTTGGGTAATTTTAATTCAAATTTTGCCATATCTGTACCTCAAAGGTTATTTTTCAATTCAGATTGCGAATTTACTAAATTTTGACCTACTTTTACTTAATTATTTTCAAAAGTTAAAATTCAATTATTTCACCTTGAATGTAACTTGAATCGCTTCCAAGAATGTAAGTAGCTCCTCTAGGGCGAATTCTATAATACAAACCATGTTGATGATTATTTAACATTACATCAATAATTTGCTGATAAGAAAGTTGATTTGCATCAAGAATAAACAGGCTGTTTTTTTTCTTAAATTTTATTGCCTCAGCACAATTCATTTTGTGTATTTGGGCTTTTTTAAAATTCTGGTGGGCTGAAAGGGCGTTACACAAATCTCCTTCACAATCAACAAAAACAAGATGTTGAATGTCTATATCATTTTTTTGAATGTGCTTTCTAACTTTCAAGATGGCTATAATTTTAATTATAGTTAGCATCATTTTAGCTAGTATAGATAAAATCTTAGATTGGTTGAAGTGCTTATTATAAAAAATTAGCATTGCATTGTAAAATCGATTTACGTATACCTTATTTTTGATGGTACTTTCGCCTTTAAAATGAATTACATTTTCTCTTCCTAGATAATAATTTTTATAACTATGTTTTAAAAAGGAATAGCTTAAATCTATGTCTTCTCCATACATAAAATAAGTTTCATCTAGACCTCCAACTTCCCAGTACCTATCTTTTTTCATTAGTATAAATGCCCCAACCAAAACCTCCACTTCACTAAAAGCTTTTGCTGGAATTTCTTCAGGATAGTAGGTCTTATCATTACCAAGAAGCTTACTTAAAACCACTTTTGGAGTTGGTGTATTTCTTTTACTTTCTGGAAGGAAGTGGCCTGTACCATCCATAAGGTAAGGTCCAATTGCGCCTAAATCAGGAAGAGAATTAGCTTTTTCTAGCAGGTTTTTAAAAGCATTTTTTCCTACAACAGTATCTGGATTAAGCAAACAGATATAATTTCCTTTAGCTCTTTTTATTCCCACATTATTACCTGCAGAAAAGCCAATATTTTTTTTATTTCCGATGTATTGAACTGATGGGAAATGTTTTTTTATTAAACGTTTAGTGGCAGAGTCTTGGTCGTTATTAACCACTATAACTTCAGCTTCTACATCCTTTATTGCATCTATAACAGAGCTCAAACATAAATATAAGTACTTAGGAACTTTATAGGTTAATATGATTATTGATAAGTCCAAATTTAATTTTTCAATGAGTTTTCGAAGGGTACTCTCTGCACTATACTTCTCCCCAAGCTGATTTGATCTGCATATTCCAGTTCATCTCCCACAGCAATACCTCTTGCAATGGTAGAAATTTTTACTGATGAGCCTTGAATTTGTTTGTAAATATAATAGTTGGTAGTATCTCCCTCCATGGTACTACTTAGCGCAAAAATCAACTCATTTACTGTTTTTGAATTTATTTTCTCTACCAAGGAATCTATTGTTAAATCACTTGGCCCTACTCCTTCCATTGGATTGATTTTTCCGCCAAGAACATGATAGACTCCAGTGTACTGTTGTGTGTTTTCAATTGCCATTACATCTCTTATATCTTCAACTACGCACAATAAAGAGTGATCTCTTCTTGAATCTGCACAAATCTCGCATATCTCAGAATCACTAATATTATGACATTTTTTGCAATGCTTAATTTTCATCTTTAAATCAACAAGTGCAGAGGCTAAATTAGTTGTTCTGTCTGAGGGCTGATCTAATAAGTGAAGTACTAAACGAAGTGCAGTACGCTTGCCTATTCCAGGAAGAAGTGCTACTTCTTCTACTGCCCTTTCTAAGATTTTTGATGAAAAATCCACTATTCAATTATTAATTTCTTAGTACTACTTCCAACTGAATTTGCAACTTTCACAAAATATATACCAGGAGATAAATTTGTTACATCAATGCGAAATTCGTTTCTTAAGTCAACTTCTTTTTTATCAACTAGAAGTTTTCCGCTTTGATTATATATTTGTATGTATGAAAGTCCATCAAAGTCAAGATGAAGATTAACCATAGAATTTGCTGGATTTGGATACATTGTAAATTCTTCTAATTTTGAAAAATATTGTGATGAAAATGTAGTTTCATACAAATCAGAAACCCATAACCCTCTACCATAGGTGCCCGCATAAATTTTATTTTGTTCAAAATTAATTTCTAAGTCATTAATTATTACATTTGGAAGATTGGTGTTGTAAGGTATCCATTCCTGTAGATCATCATTAATGTAATAAACACCGTAATTCATTCCTAAGTATAGACCGTTTTTATCCGTATTATCCCATACCACATCTAATGCCTGAAAATCAGGTAAGTTAAGTTGCAATGACTCCCAATTAGCACCTCCATCTTCAGAAATAAAAACTTTAGAATTAGCGTTAGTAGCCACTGCTAATTTATTTTGATCATGAGGGTGAACAGCAATGGAATTAATAAAACCTAAACTAGAAGTAACTGTTGACCATCCTATTCCATTTATTGTTGTTTTAATCATTGTATTACCATAAGCAGCATAAACAAAACTTGGATTGGAAGGTGCAATTTCAATATGGTCAAGATTAAAAGGATAGGTAGGTGAATAACTGTCCCAACTTAAACCTCCATTTTCAGATTTAAAAATCTGATTGTATCCTACAAAAATAGTGTTTTCGTCTGTAGGATGCTGAGTAAAAGGGGTAACCCAATTACCAGAGCCGTTAGGAGAGTTTATGTTTGCTAAACTTTGGCCATTATCTATAGATTTAAACAATCCACCAAATTGAGTTGTACCATAGACAACATCGGGATTATCTTTATCGTAAAAAGTTTCCATTCCATCAGCTCCTAACCAATCAATCCACATTTCATTTTCACCGTTGTAAATCGATGTACCGTTGTCTTGAGATCCTCCGGAAACCAATGTCTCTTGAGTTTGTGCAACACCAATTCTATAAAATTGACGAATTCCTAAATCTTGAGAGAGGTCTGTAAAATAAGAAGCCGATATATTTTCTGAATCTTCTACTTTAAAAAAGCCACCATCTGTACCCACATATAAAACATCATCATAAAATTCCATGATATCCACATCTGCGTGACAATAACCAAGACCTGCATTAGCAGCATTAGCAGGAACCCAGTCTGATGTAGGTAAGAAAGTTAGACCACCATCCATTGAACGCCAAGCATTTATTCCCGCAATGTGCACCTCATCTTTATTATTTGGGTTTACTGCAATAGCCATATCTCTTGGAGCTTGACCTAAATCATCACTGGCAGTTGTACTATAACCAAAGTAATTTTTATCATCGTGTACCGAAAGTTTTGTAAAACTATCTCCAGCATTATCTGATTTGTATAGGGCTCCAAAAATATTTGCATCAGCTTCAAGAATATAAATCCTATCTGGATCATCTGAAGAAATACCAATCATCTTAGGACCTATATCAAAACCACTTATTGTAGTAAAGCTCAAACCATGGTTGGTTGATTTGTGTACACCACTTCCTGAAATATAAACTGTAGAGGCATCATTTGGAGCAAACTGTATATCGTACCCTCTATTATCTGAAGTTTTTTTAACCCAAGTTTCACCTCCATCTGAGGATCTATAAATTCCAGAGTTTTCTGATGTTGCAAACATAATATCTGGACTATTTGGGTGTATGAGAATCTTGTTCACCAATGAGCTACCAGCAGAACCAATCTGTGTCCATGTTTCACCTTGATTAGTCGATTTATAGATTCTTCCACCATTAGAACCAAAGTAATAAGTTGAACTATTTGATGGATGCATAGCCGTTGAAAAAACATGCATATTTGAAAAATAGTCATTTAATGGCACCCAGCTTTGGCCGCCGTCTAGAGTTCTCCAAACTCCTCCAGTATTAGCACCAACTATAATATGATTTTCATCCGCTGCATCTATACTAAAAGCGGTGACTCTTCCAATTCCTGGATTCCAACCGGTTGTTGCATTATAATCAAATGGCCCAAGTTCTTGCCATTCATCTTGTGAAGCATACGTAGAAGTTGAATTTTGTAAAAACTGACTATTAAACTTTTCTAACTCTCTTACATAAAAGTCTTCAGATTTCAAGTAGCCTTCTGAATCCATCATTCTCAAAGCCATGTATTCCCATCGCTTATATTGTTTATATCCACTACCTCTTCCTTTATGCATATCCTCAAAATAACGTTCAGCTTCGGCTTGAATCTCTTCAACTTTATAGTCTCCAGATTCTATCATTAATTTATATTCCTGAGAATAAACACTATAACTCAAAGTGATTACAAGTAATAAACAAACAATAAGATAATTTTTAAACATTCAAATTGATTTTATTCAAAAGTACATATTTTTGGATTTTTACGAAACTATATTTCTACTTTTGTCCTTGTAAAATAAAGGTATGACTCCATTTCAAATTATATTTTTAATCATAGCTTACTTTGTGGTCTTAATTTTAATCTCTTATTTCACCAATCAATCTGGTAGTAACGAAGAGTTTTTCAAAGCCAATCGTAAATCACCATGGTATCTAGTAGCTTTTGGAATGATAGGAGCTTCTTTAAGTGGGGTAACTTTTATTTCTATTCCTGGTACTGTAGAATTTGATCAATTTAGCTATTTTCAAGTTGTTTTGGGTTATACAATTGGTTATGCAGTAATCAGTTTAGTATTACTTCCGTTGTATTATCGTCTAAATTTGACCTCTATTTACACCTATTTAGGGGCTCGTTTTGGTAACTATGCATACAAAACAGGGGCATGGTTTTTTATTTTATCAAAATTAATTGGTGCTAGTTTTAGGCTTTTTCTTGTAGCTAATGTATTGCAATTACTTGTTTTTGATCAGCTTCAAGTTCCGTTTTATCTCACTGTAAGTGTAACTGTTTTTTTAATTTGGCTATACACTTTTAAAAGCGGCATTAAAACGATTGTATGGACGGACAGCTTACAAACTTTATTTATGTTATTAGCTCTCGGGGTGAGTATTTACTTCATTAGTTCAGACTTAGGTGTGAATGCAAAGAATCTATTTTCCTATCTCGGTAACCATGAACACTTTCAAATTTTTTTTATTGACGACATTAATAGCCCAAATTATTTTTGGAAACAGTTTATATCAGGTGCCTTTATTGCTATTGTTATGACAGGTTTAGATCAAGACATGATGCAAAAAAACCTAACCTGCAAAAACCTTGGTGAAGCTCAAAAAAATATCTTTTGGTTTACACTTACACTAACTATAGTCAATTTTTTATTTTTAGGCTTAGGCTTACTTTTAATTGATTATGCAAGTGCCTATGAAATCACTGCAAAAAAAGACGAGCTATTTCCAACTATTGCAGCAAGTGGAAACTTAGGTTTTTCAGTGGCTGTATTTTTTATATTAGGTTTAATTGCCGCTGCTTATTCAAGTGCTGATTCTGCTTTAACTTCACTTACTACCTCATTTAGTATAGATATTTTTGCAATAGAGACTAAGGTTGAAGAGAAAAAACAAATTTTTTACAGAAAGGTAATTCATGTATGCATATCGCTTGTTTTTATTGGAGTTATGTTGCTTTTTAGGTATGCCATTAAAGACGAAAGTGTTATTATTAAATTATTTGAATTTGCTGGATACACTTACGGCCCATTACTGGCTTTATTTTGTATTGGAATGTTTACTAAGCTAAAACCAAGAGATCAATTTATACCAATTATAGCTGTATTAGCTCCAGTACTTACCTTTTTAATCAGCTTTTTGACGAAGACATTTTTTGGTTTTGAATTTGGCTTTTTTGTTTTAATTATTAATGCATTATTATGTGCTTTTGGATTAGTATTGATTAGTTTGGAGCATCACCAGCGTACAAGCGTTTAAAACTTCAATTCCATTTTTACTTAATTCTATCTGAAATTCTGGATCATTCACTCCTGGGTTGAAAATAACTCTACGAGGATTTAATTTTATAATTGTACCTTTATACTGTTGAAGTTTGGAAGAGTTTAAATAAATGCTTACAGTATCTATATAATGTAGGTCTTTTGGTATATACTTTTGAATTTTAACTTCACCAACTTTTGACTCAGAACTTCCAATCGCTACAACCTTAATGCCTTTCTTTTGAAGTAATTCTAATGCCATTTTTGAATATCTGTGACTTTTATTTGAAGCTCCTAAAACTAGGGTTATATAATTGTTCGCATACATTTTGTTTAAGTTTACTAAAGGTATAATGACACAAAGTTAAATAAAGTTAATTTACAGATTTACAACTACATAGATGTAACAATTTGGCATTATTTTCGTTATATAATAAACAGGTTCTTTTAAATTTATTTGAATTAGCCTTCTAAATAAAAAAGAAGTAAGAACCATATATATCAGGGCTTGAAGTTAATATAACTTTCAAGCCCTTATTTTTTTACCACTTTAAAATTGCACTTGCCCAAGTAAAACCACTTCCAAAGGCAGCTAAAACCACGTGATCACCTTCTTTTATTTTACCTTCTTCCCAGGCTTCAGTCAAAGCAATAGGAATAGATGCGGCTGTAGTATTACCATATCGCTGAATATTATTGTAAACTTGGTCATCATTCAGTTTAAATTTCTTTTGAATAAATTGAGCTATTCGTAAATTAGCTTGGTGAGGAATGAGCATATCTAAATCCGACACTTCTAAGTTATTTTTCTGAAGTCCTTCCATAATTACTTCAGAAAAACGAACAACCGCATTTTTAAATACCAATTGCCCATTCATGTAGGGAAAATAGGGAATATTTTCTTGAGGATTTTCTTTGATTATTTCAGGCACCCAGTGGTTGGTACTCGGTCCAATAAGTGCCAACTCTTCTGCAAACTCACCTTGTGAATGCAAATGAGTTGAAAGGATACCCTGTCCCTCATTTTCAGACCTTCCTACCACAGCAGCTCCAGCTCCATCGCCAAAAATGACAGATACCGATCTTCCTCGCGTTGTCATATCCAAACCACCACTATGGTTTTCACTACCAATTACAAGTATATTTTTATACATCCCTGTTTTAATAAATTGATCTGCAATAGAAAGTGCATAAACATACCCAGAGCATTGATTTCTTACATCAATAGCTGGACAGGTATGGATTGATAACATATCTTGAATTTGAACTCCACAACCTGGGAAATAATAATCTGGACTCAAAGTAGCAAATACAATCAAATCAATATCATCTTTATCAACCCCTGAACGTTCTATAGCCTGCATAGCTGCTTTTTTACCCATTACAGCTGTTGTGTCATCTGATTTTTTATCAATATGCCTACGCTCTTTAATACCCGTTCGTTCAACTATCCATTCATCGCTTGTCTCCATGATTTTTGACAAGTCTTCATTGGTCACTATATTGTCAGGCACATATTTGCCTAATCCTTTAATTTTTGACTGATACATTTATAAATGCTTAAAATTTATGTTCACAATATACTATTAATTAAAAATATGACAAATCTAGTTCTTACTATTCGTTATGCAAGCATAATAAAAAAGAGCCGCAGTAATTTTAACAACTACAAACGGCTCTCAACCAACCTAACCAATAAACCATCTTTCAACTCTAATCCAACAATTGTTTGTATTGGTTAACCTTTATATTTGCTCTTAAATCGTTTAATAAATTATATAACCCAAAGAATGTTCTATTGATGTAAATAAAGTGTTTACTTCCTCTATTGCCATTCATTTTTCTGAGCTGAGTATCGCTAGAATACTTTTCGCTTAAGTTTGAAATTTTTGACCAGAATTCGTCATTTCCAAAATCAAATTCCTCTCCGTGAAATGGTTGTGTAAACAAACTTAACATTTCATGAAATAAAGCTGTAAAATATTTTACTTCATCTTTTGAATCATCAGGTCGTAAAATCTCTAATTCACGTAATTTTTTCTCAAAAAATACGCTATCATTTAATAATTTAGGATTAGATAATTCAAAGTACGGAATGTAAAAATCATCTGGAACTTTTTTTATACATCCAAAATCGATAGCGATTAAATTATTATCCTTATCCACTAAAAAATTACCTGGATGAGGGTCAGCATGAACTTCCTTTAAACCATGCATTTGAAACATGTAGAAATTCCATAAAGTTTGGCCTAATTTATTACCTACCTCCTGCGAAAAATCTGTCTTAGCAAATTCAGATAAGTGCTGACCATCCATCCAGTCCATTGTAATAATTCTTTCACTGGAAAGATCTTCATAATATTTTGGAAACTTCAAACCTTCAATGTGTTTACAAGATTCAGAAATATGTTTACTTTGCTTCACCTCAAGTATATAATCAGTTTCCTCTAGTAACTTATCCTCTACTTCTTTAAAGTATTTGTCAGAATCTTTTTCTTTGATATTGAACATTTTAATGGCAATAGGTTTAACCATTTTTAAATCTGAACTAATACTATCAGCTACGCCAGGATATTGTATTTTAATGGCGAGTTTTTTTCCATCTTTTTCAGCTTTATGGACTTGACCTATACTGGCTGCGTTTACAGATTGACTTGTGAATTGGTCAAATAAATCTTCTGGATATTGACCATTATATTTTTTGAAAGTTTTTCTAACCAAAGGAGGCGAAAGTGGAGGAACACTAAATTGAGCTAATGAAAATTTTTCTACATAAGCATTAGGAAGTAGACTTTTTTCCATAGAAAGCATTTGAGCTACTTTTAAAGCACTTCCTTTTAAGCTTTTTAAACCATCATAAATATCAGATGCATTACTTTCATCTAATTCATCTCTTGACAACTCTGGATTGAAAGCTTTTTTTGAATAATATTTTAAGTAATTAGTGCCCACTTTAGCACCTGTAGAAACTAACTTTGTAGTTCTACCCAGTTTACTTGTTGGTATTTTATCTAAGGTTTTCATTCAGTTATTTCATCATTTGCTCTTTGTAAAGAAACTTTCCAAAATCAAATATCTTTTCAAGTGGGGTATTATCAAAAACATCAAAAATTGTGTTTACAGATTTTTCGATAGCAACATCGGTCTTTTCAAATCCAGGAGATTGATCATTCTTCCAAAAATTTAAAAGAAATAAAAATTGAATCCACGCCCCTTCAGAAAAAACACGCTCAGAATTTTTTAGGAAATTAAATTGTTTTTCATCATTATCTTCAGCGATCAATTCTTGTGCAAAAGATTTGATATTATTTCTTAGTACTTTTAACTGATGTAAATTTTTCATTTTGTCATCATGTTCATCCAATACGTAAATCGCATAACTTCTATTAGCAGTCAATATTTCGAAAAAAGTAAAAAAGAAAGTAAGCATTTTTTCTCTACTTCCATATTCCATTACTTCCTTATTAGAATTCATCAATTGAGATGCATTTTGGTAAAAGTGCTCCCAAATTTGACTTTTAAGTCCATCAAAATTTCCGAAAAATGAATAAAATTCACTTTCATCAATTTTTATGTCTTTACAAAATTTGTAAACAGATTTAGGATTTTTTTCATGCTCTAAAACATAATCCATGTAGTTTGACATTAAATCCTTTTTAGTCATTTTCTTTTTCTTAGATTTTGTTTTTGCACCCATAATATCAATTTTTACAAATATAAATTTGTTTAACTTTTAATAAAAATCATTAAACAGAATATTTTGTTAATCTTTAGTTTTTAAGCCATTGAAGCATATTTGAATAATCAAATTTAGCGTGTCAATTTGTCATTATAATTGAAATGGTATTTTATTTGGAATACTGATTAAAAAAATAATAATTATGGCAACTGGTAATATAAATGTTTCTGTTGAAAATATTTTTCCACTGATTAAAAAATTTCTTTATAGCGATCATGAAATTTTCTTACGTGAATTAATTTCTAATGCAACAGACGCGACTTTAAAATTAAAACACTTAGCTAGGATAGGAGAAGCTAAGGTTGAAATAGGAAATCCAAAAATTGAAGTCAAAATCAATAAAGATGCAAAAACTCTTCACCTTATTGATGAAGGTGTTGGTATGACTCAAGACGAAGTGAAAAAATACATCAATGAAGTAGCTTTTTCTGGTGCAGAAGAGTTTTTAGAAAAGTATAAAGATTCTGATGCTAAAGATAGTGGAATAATTGGTCATTTTGGACTTGGTTTCTATTCGGCTTTTATGGTAGCTCATAAAGTAGAAATCTTCACTAAATCTTGGAAGGATGAACCTGCTGCTCATTGGACTTGCGAGGGGACTACAGAATTCAGTCTTGAAGAACACGATAAAAAAGAAAGAGGTACTGAAATTGTCCTTCATATAAACGATGATGAACTGGAGTTTCTTGAAGATAGTAAAATAAATGAGTTGTTAACTAAATACAACAAATTTATGCCTATTCCAATTAAGTTTGGAACCAAAGAAAAAGAGCTTCCAAAAGATAAAGATGCAAAAGAAGATGAAGCTCCTAAAAAAGTAACTGTAGATCATATCATCAATAATCCTAATCCTGCATGGACAAAACAACCAACAGATTTAGAAGAGAAGGATTATAAGGATTTTTACAGGGAGTTGTACCCTATGCAATTTGAAGAACCACTCTTCCACATTCACTTAAATGTTGATTATCCTTTCAATTTGACAGGAATTTTATACTTTCCTAAGATGACCAATGACATGAGTATTCAAAAGGATAAGATTCAACTCTACCAAAATCAAGTTTTTGTCACTGATAATGTAGAAGGAATTGTACCTGAATTTTTAACTATGTTGAGAGGAGTAATTGACTCTCCTGATATTCCTTTAAATGTTTCTCGTTCATACTTACAAGCTGATGGTGCAGTAAAAAAGATTTCAAATTATATTACCAAAAAAGTAGCTGATAAATTAAAGTCGCTTTTCAAAAACAATAGAGAAGATTTTGAAGCAAAGTGGAATGACATTAAAGTTGTTATTGAATACGGAATGCTAACCGATGAGAAATTTTTTGAAAAAGCTGACAAATTTGCACTTTATCCTACTACCGAAAATAAGTTTTTCACTTATGATGAATTGGTAGGACAAATTAAAGAAAAGCAAACTGATAAAGATGATAAGTTAGTTATTTTGTATGCTTCTAATGTAGATGACCAACATAGTTATATACAAGCTGCAAAAGAAAAAGGCTACGAAGTACTTTTACTTGATTCTCCTATTGTTTCTCATTTAATTCAAAAAATAGAAACAGCAAAAGAAAACAAAGTTTCTTTTGTGCGAGTAGACAGCGATCATATTGATAATTTAATCAAAAAAGAAGAGGAAGTAATTTCCAAATTATCGGATGAAGAAAAAGAACAGCTTAAAGAAACTTTTGAAAAATATGTAGCCAAAGAAAAATATACCGTTCAAATGGAAGCTATGGACTCAAAAGCTTCACCGCTAATGATTACTGAGCCAGAATTTATGAGACGCATGAAAGAAATGCAACAGACAGGTGGTGGAGGTATGTTTGGAATGGGAAATATGCCAGAGATGTACAACTTGATTGTTAATACCAATCATGAAGTAATGGCTGAAATTTTAGCAGCCAAAGATGAAGCTCAAAAAGAAAATGTGATTAAGCAGTCTTTAGATTTAGCTTTATTATCTAAAGGACTATTGAAAGGTGAAGCATTAACTAACTTTATCAATAGAAGTTATTCATTGATTAAGTAATTAAGCATGACTTTTAATAAAAAGCACCATTAGTAGTTACTGATGGTGCTTTTTTAGTAATTCATTTAAAATAAGTTTAATTAAAATTTTTGTACCAGTTATTATTTGAAATTACTGGAAAAGAAACAGCCTATCCCTACCGTATTGGGAATGATTTTTTCTTTATGTGAATTAGGAAAATCAAGCATAGCCTTATCTATTGTTTATTTTTATGATGAAAAGAAAGGAAAAAGGTGGGGATTACGGTAATTTTAGTTGATAAATGGTATTAATATCCAGCAGCTTGACCATCAACTCTAGATTCTGAAGCGCCAAAGTAAACTCCTTTTTGATGGTCTTTCATAATGCCTTGATAACGGCCAAAAAAACTATTCCCGATTTCTACTTGGTGTCCCTTAGCCCTTAATTCTCTTATAACTTGGTATGGTATTGCAGACTCCACATGTACTTTCCCTTTGGTTGTTGCCTTAGTTGTATTGCTATCAGTTGGTTCAGTAGATCCTGAATGATCCCATCTGGGTGCGTCACCAGCCTCCTGAATATTCATGTCAAAATCTATAATATTGGTTAATATGCTTACATGACCTATAGGTTGATAACCTCCCCCCATGTTTCCATAAGTAAACCAGCCTTTTCCATCTTTGGTAACTAGACCTGGAATAATTGTATGAAAGGGACGTTTACCAGGCGCATATACATTAGCATGATCAGGATCAGTAGAAAATAATTCTCCTCTATTTTGAAAGCTAAATCCAGTACCCGGAACCACAAATCCAGTACCCATACCTCTAAAATTACTTTGAATTAAAGCAACCATATTACCCTCTTTATCTGCTGTAGTTAAAAAAATTGTGTCTCCATCTTCCAATACCTCAACCCCTGTACTCATATCATTCATTGCTTGTTCAGAAATTAAATCCTTACGTTTTTTGGCATACTCCTTAGATAGTAAAATTTCGTAAGGTAAATCATAAAAATCTGGATCGGTGTAATGCTTTGCTCGATCTTCAAAAACAAGTTTTTTAGTTTCAATCAAAGCATGAAGTGTTTCAGTAGTTCCAAAGCCAGTTGCTGATAAATTGAAATGCTCTAATACATTCAACATTTGAAGCACAGCAGTTCCTTGCGCATTTCCACCTACTTGATAAACTTCATAGCCACGGTAGTTAGTGCTTACAGGTTCAACCCATTCGGATTGATGATTTTTAAAATCTTCATACCTTAAATAGCCATTATTTTCTTTCATCCAAGCATCTATTTTTTCAGCTATTTCTCCGCTGTAAAAAACATCCTTTCCTTGGTTTGCAAGGAGTTGAAGGGTGTTTCCTAAATCTGGATTTTTGAAGATTTCTCCTTTCTCAGGTCCTCTCCCATTCTTACTAAAAGTTGATTCAAAAGCTCCAGGTTGATTTTTAAGAAAAGGGACACTCCTAGACCAAGCGGAAGCAATTGCTTCGGACACAGGAAAACCATTTTGAGCATAGTGGATAGTAGGCATTAAAATCTCGTCCATATTCATCTGCCCAAAGCGTTGATGCATTTCAAACCATCCATCTACGGCTCCTGGAACAGAAACAGAAAGTAAATGATAAGGTGGTATACTTTCTTTGTTGATTTTTTTAAGCTCTTTTATTAATTGCTGATAAGAAAGATTTAAAGGTGATCTACCACTAGCATTGAGTGCATAAACTTGTTGCGTCTCTTCATGCCAAATCAATGCAAATAGATCTCCACCAATACCATTTCCCGTTGGCTCCATTAATCCTGTAGCCGCGTTAGTAGCAATAGCAGCATCTATAGCATTTCCACCATTTTTTAAAATTTCTAATCCAATTTGTGTAGCGAGTGGTACGCTGCTGGCCACCATGCCATTTTGACCTATAACTTCAGACCTAGAAGCAAAATTAAGTCCGACCTCTCGGTCACCTTGAGCATGTGAATCAAAAAAGTAAAATACATTTAAAACAAGTAGAATTATAGATAATCTCGAATTCATTTTTTGCTTTAAAAGTACAACTTAGCTAGAATTATGACTTTAATTTTTGGTTTTTTTAATTATAAGCTACTTGTATTCCTATTAAAAATTAAGCAAGAAGGTTTTTCAACTCAATTAAAGATACTAAGTTTTGTTCTCCTGTCTTCATATTTTTTAAAGTGAATTTTTGTGCTTGAAGTTCTGATTCACCTACCAAAACCACGTATGGGAAATTACGCTTATTAGCATAGTTCATCTGTTTTTTCATTTTAGCTGAATCTGGGTATAATTCAACAGCTATGTTATTAGCACGTAATTGATGTATTGCCTCCATGCAATACAAAGCCTCCTTATCTCCAAAATTAATGAACAAAGCTTTACTAACTACCGCAAAACTTTCAGGAAATAAATCAAGTTGCTCCAGCACTAAATAAATTCGATCTAAGCCAAAGGAAATACCTACTCCAGAAACATCTTTCATTCCAAATATGCTGGTTAAATCGTCATATCTACCTCCTCCTCCAATGCTTCCTAATTGAACCTCATCTGGCGCAGCTACCTCAAAAATACATCCTGTATAATAATCTAAACCGCGCGCTAAAGTAATATTTAAAACTAAGCTTGCCGACTTTAGAGGCATGTTTTGAATAGCATCAGCTATGAATTGAAGCTCTTCAATCCCTTGTTTTCCAATTGCTGAATTAGCAAGAAGATCACTTAAAATGCTTAATTGTTCTTCAAAACTACCTTTTGTTTCAAAAACAGGAGACAATTGCTGAATAGCTTTTTGGCTTATCCCTTTAGCCAACATTTCTTTCTCAACACCTTCTCTTCCTATTTTATCTAATTTATCTAAAGCTACGGTAAAATCAATCAACTGATCTGTAGCACCAATAATTTCTGCTATTCCTGATAAAATCTTACGATTATTCACTTGAATCTTTACGCCTTCAATTTTAAGGTCGGTAAAAACATCATCGTATAAATGAATAAAATCAATTTCCTGCAAAAGGCTCTTGCTTCCTACTACATCGGCATCACATTGGTAAAACTCGCGGTAACGGCCTTTTTGTGGTCGGTCTGCACGCCAAACCGGCTGAATTTGATAACGCTTAAAAGGAAAATCTATTTCATTTTGATGCATTACCACATACCGAGCAAAAGGTACGGTTAAATCATATCTAAGAGATTTTTCGGTGATTTGAAGGCTTAATTTTTGAATATCTTTAGCCACATAATCTTCCGATTTTACTTTTTTAAGAAAGTCGCCAGAGTTCAGTAATTTAAAAATAAGTCGATCTCCTTCTTCACCATATTTCCCTAACAAAGTAGAGTTATTTTCAAACGAAGGAGTTTCAATAGCTTGAAAACCGTATTTTTTAAAGTTTTGAGTGATTACAGATTTAATGTAATCTCTGCGTTCTACTTCTAAGGGTGAAAAATCTCGAGTTCCTTTAGGTAAGCTTGGTTTTGTGGCCATTGATTTAAAAATTAATGTTGAAAAATTTAGTTAGAAGGTTGAATTATTTTTTTAAAATAAGCGTATAATTCGCCTTTAGTAATTCTAGCTCCTTGTTTAATTAAGGCAAAGATATCTTTATTTCGGTCTTCGGTAATTGGTTTTTGGGAAGTATATACATCTACATCCTCATTCATTAAATTATTTCTCAACCAATTGTAGCCTTCGGTGGTTTGTAGGTCTACTGCTTGGTTGTCTAGTTTTATTCCTATTAGCTCAATCACTTCTTCTTTAAAGTGAAATAAAAAAATATGTTGAGGAGAAAAATGCTCTAGGTATTCAACTTTATTAAGCACACCTTCCCAAACCAAATCACTAAACAAGTCTAATTCTTCTTCGGCAACTTGTGGTTTTTCGCTTTTTATTTTGTCCCATTCATCTTTAGTAATTTGCTGGGATGCCAAGAAACGGGAGAATTCTTCGTGTAATTCTTCTAATTGTTCGCGTGTTAAACGTTCGTACTTCATAAGGTTTCAATATATAAAAAAAGCCCACTCGTGGAGTAGGCTTTTAACAATGCGTTGTAGAATTATGCTTCACCTACCACATCAAAAGTAAAATCTGCAATTACTTCTCTATGGAAACGGATTTTAGCTTCGTATTGCCCAAGGCGCTTGATGTTTCCACCAAAAATCGAAATGAACTTTCGGTCAATTTCAACACCTTCCTTAGCAAGAGCATCACTTACATCTTGAGCAGTTACACTACCAAACAATTTATCGTCTTTTCCTGCTTTAGCGGCAATCTTAAATTCTTCTATTTTGTTTAATGCTTCAGCTTGTTGCTTAGCATCATCAATCACTTTTGCTTCTTTGTGCGCACGTTGTTTTAAGTTTTCAGCTAATACCTTTCTTGCTGAAGGAGTAGCCAAAACAGCCATTTTTTGTGGGATTAAGTAATTACGACCGTAGCCGTTTTTAACTTCCACAATGTCATCGGCAAATCCTAATTTTTCAACGTCTTTTTTTAATATAACTTCCATAATTATTTGCCTTTTATTTTAATAAATCACCAACGTATGGCATTAATGCTAAGTGGCGAGCTCTTTTAACAGCCTTAGAAACTTTTCTTTGGTACTTTAAAGAAGTTCCTGTAAGTCTTCTTGGTAAAATTTTACCTTGCTCGTTCACAAATTCCATTAAGAAATCTGGATTTTTGTAATCTACATACTTAATTCCAGCTCTTTTAAAACGGCAGTAACGCTTTTTAGACTTGGTTTCAATATCTAATGGCGTTAAGTATCTAATTTGGCCGTCATTTTTTCCTTTTGATTGTTCTTCAATTGTTGCCATAATTACTTCTTGCTTGATTTAATTCTACTTACTCTTTCTTTTGCCCAATCTACAGCATCACGGTCTAATTTTACCGTCAAGTAACGCATTACACGCTCATCACGTCTAAACATTACTTCAAACTCATCAATTGCAGTTCCAACCACTTGAAACTCTAATAAATGATAAAATCCGCTCTTTTTGTGCTGAATTGGGTAAGCTAATTTCTTCAAGCCCCAATCTTCTTTGTTGACCATTTTGGCCCCTTTAGAAACAAGGAAATCTTCATACTTCTTTACTGTTTCCTTTATCTGATCTTCAGATAAAACGGGATTCAAAATGAAAACAGTTTCATAATGATTCATATTACATCTTTTTTAATGAGGTGCAAAAGTACGCTTTTTCTTGTAAATGAGAAATTTATTTTAAAAAAATGAAATACGCATCAATTGGAAATAAAAAATATAGTTTTTTATTACTTATACGTCTAGTCATTTACCTTAATGAAGAATAGTAATACAAGACTGGAATTACTGAATTACTGTATTCACTAATGGTAAAATAACCTCCATTTTGATCAAAACATATAGCTTCTCCTTGCGGCTCGGGTGGGTTATACGGTGCCAGCTTAGGCGATTTCATAAACATATCTACCATGCTTTCGTCTTCCTGTCTTTCCCAATACATAATATGGTCATAGGTTTTAACCAACATTTCTTTTCCGTCTAAAGATATATTTCCACCTACAGCTCTTGTAAATGGAAATTCTCCTACTTTAATAGGTTCGTCAAATCCACTGGTTTTTTGCGGGTAAGGTAATACATAGATAATTGAAAAGAAGTCTCTTTTAGTAACTAAAAACAAGTCTTTTGTCCACGGGTCTAACAATAAGGTTTCAACATCATATCTAAGCCCATCTGGATACCTAAAATCAATAGTTTCAATAGGAGTTGTAATTGGATTTTTTTGCCCTCTATGGGATTCTTCAAAGATTGGTTCTTCAAAACGGAAAACTTTATAATTTCCATAAGCTCTATGGTTATCTCCAACTTCGCCTAAATAAATATAATTTACCCCTTCTTCAGGACCGGGGCCAATTTCTATATCTTCCCAATCTCTATTAATCATTCCTTCAAGTTCATAAGAAGCTACAGTTTCACAAGTTGTTGCATCTAATAGATATATAACGTTTGGATTACTGCTATCTTCATGTGCCCAAATATGTCCTAAATTAGCTATACTTGGAACAATACCAGAAATTTCCTGAAGGTTAGTCTCTCCTCTTGCATCAGCCTGCTCTGAAAAAAAACCAGCATTATCTAATTCAAAAGGAATGTTATACTCCAATTGGAATGGCTCGTGGTTATTCCATGTTGCTTCTTGAAGAGAATCAGCATCATCATCTTGTTGACAAGCTATTATTAAACTAAAACAACTGAAAAAAATTAGTTTTGAGTATAAGCGCATAATTAATGGTATAAGAAAAACATAGCCAAAACCAAATAGGCAAGGCTATGTTTGTTAAAAGTTAAAAAGTTTTAATTTATTCAGCACCTAAAGCACCGATAAAAGTTGAAGGAAGCGGTGTTTGGTAAGTTCTTCCGTTTACAACGTATTCTGAAAAAATCGGCTCAAAATCTGTAGTTCCAGCATTTAAGGCTGGAGATGTTGATTGCAACTTGAAAGTTTCAAACATATCTTCAATAAATCTCACATCGTTTAAGTTTCTAAAGTCATTAGGTTCAAAAGTTCCAACTTCATACCCTACAAACTGGGGATCATTTTCACCTATATCTCCAAATATATCAGATTCAGGGATAACTATATCTTCATATCCAGGTAAGTTCTGACCAATAATCCCATTTGATGGGTGAAAACCTTCAACTACTTCTTCGTGGTTGCCATAATACATGTGGTTACCCCATCTCATATTGGCCATATCTGGTTCATCATCTGGTGGGAAAAGTCGTAAACCGTATCGGCTATCAGCTACAAGATTGTTGAATGATTTTCCACGGGCTCCATTTTCAAAATTCAATGAACCTCCACGTCCAGATTGAGATCTTCGCCACCCACAACCTACCATGGTATTATTGTAGTAGTTATTGTTACACTGTGGTTGTCTTCCTTTGGAATTTGCAGCTTTTAAACCATTTGTAGCTACACTATAAAATACATTATAACAGAAATCACCTACCACTCCACTTTTGGTATTCACTGATTCACCACCAGTTTCACCATTAAATGCAAATTCACTGTGAGCAATTAAAGTTTTACCACCATTTAAACGTATAGCATCATCTTTGGTGTAAGCAATACGAGAGTTAAGCATAATAAAATGACCTTCAGGTTTCACCCAGTAAACTGCATACCTTGGTTCACCTTCGTCCAATTCTCCTTCTGCTACAATAGAAGAACCTGGTTCTGCAGGTGCTCCAGCAAATTCAATAGTAGTATATTCTAAAACTAAATTCTCCGCTTTATCTGTACCAATAATACCGCCCCACAGACCTCTAAAAATATTTTGTTCAGTTCTTTGGTCTTCATCTACACCTATGTAAATTGGAGCCTCTTCTGTACCATAGCTGTACAAGCTTCCATTTACATTAATTTCTGGGCTGTTTCCAGGTCTTCCATCACCATTCATAATTAAAGTGGTACCTTCCAAAAGTGTTAGGGATTCATTTTCTGGTACAAAAATATCACCAATAACAATATAGCTTTCATTAGGGCCAAGTGTACCTGTTAGTTCTCCTTCAATTGGAATCAAGTCTCCAAAGTCTTGTTCGTCATCTACCACAACATTATCATCTGTAGCAAATGAATTATCACTACTACATGAGGAAAACATTACAATTAATGACAACATTAAAAATGTTCCGTTAATAAAATTCATTTTTTTCATCATAATTACTGTTTTTAATTTAAGGTTTATAAGGGTTTTTAGTTTAAATTTTAAATCGTACTCCTAATCGAAAAGACTGCCAAAAAAATTCTCTTTGTACAATGGTTTCATTAGGTGAGTCTTGCATCGGAAAATTAAGCTCCTCTGTCTTTCTTGGACTTTTCACAAATAATTCGTTGGGTGTATTCAAAATGTTATTGGCTTTAAAAAAGACCGTCCATTGATCACCAATTCCTTGTTCAAATGAAAAATCTAGCTGTAGAAATGGTCTAGACCATATGTCTAAATCTAACCAAGGTGATACTATCTCAATTCTTTCTCCAGTATAAACGGCAGACAGTTGAACATCTGTTTTACTTTTTAAATCTTTGTACAATAAGCTCAAATTTCCAATATGGTCTGCTTGTCCTTGCAATGGTCTATTCTGCGTTACTTCATTAATAATTAATTGAGAACTAGGGTCGTCAGGGTTTTCTCTAACACGTTCTGCTTTTTGAGTGGTAAGCGATGAGTTGGTGTACGTATAGTTTCCTCGAATACCTATTTTATTAAAGAATTTACTAAAGTCCATCTCTATCCCCCAGTTGGTTGCGGTACCTGAGTTAGTTGGAGTTAAGTTTCTTGGACCTGTAGTTAATGAAGTTTGCCTGATTAATAAAAGTTCAATAGGGTCTTCTATCTTTTTATAAAAAGCCCCTAATAAAAATTGTTCGTTGGTATTAGGGAAATACTCATATCTAAAGTCAAAATTATCAGCAATAGCCCTTTGCAAATCAGGGTTTCCTCTAAAATCAAATTCATCGTCTTCATCAGAAACACCATCAACAATTTCGAAGTAACCTGGACGATTTATAGCTTTATAATAAGAACCTCTAACATTGGTTACCTCATTTGGCTTGTATTTAAAACTCAAATTAGGTAAAAAATCTGTGTATTGCTGGCGTACCTCAGGGATTTCAAACTGATTTGTGGTTCTTGAAACGTAACCTTGATCAGTATCTTCTACTCTAAAACCTGCATTAAATTCAAATTTTCCCAATTCTAAATGAGCAGTGGCATAATAAGCCATAATTTGCTCAAAAGCATCATAGTTTAGTGCATGACTTAAAGTTCCTCTGGGGTTTAGTAATTCCCATTGTACATCCGAAAAATCATCCCAATCCTCACCTTGATTTTGAATAGGAGGGTTAGGGTCAAATCGGTACCTATTAAATAATGTACCTCGTTCTTTATCTCTAAACATTCCGCCAACTTTTACATAACTTTCAGTTGGGAAGAAGTCAGGATTATATTGTACATTCAAATGTAAAGTAAAGTCTTGATCAAAGTGTTTTTCCCAACGTCTTGGGTTTCTCCGTTCGATATTTGGAACCATAGGCACACCATTCACAAATCCTCCATTTCGTTGAAAAATTGCATTATCTGGTCGATCAAATTCGGCACGTGAAACTAAGGCTGACCAATCTAGATTTATTGCATCATCAAAAAGATTATGATTTCCTTGAAGTGTTGCATTTTTTATGTTACTATAAGTTGAACGAACACGTGTTTGAAACAAAAAAGTAGCATTTTGTACATCACCAGAGATATCTCTATCACTGCTAATACTCTCTCTTGCTTCAAAATCATTTAAGGTAAAATGCCCTAAGTATAAGTTTATATCGTTATCTTCATTAAATCGATAATCAACTTTAGTATGCAGACCTAATCTAAATTGTTGAATAGAAGTTTCTCTTTCTTGATAGGTACCAAGTGCTGGTCTCCCTGATCCTAATGGATCTGCATCAATTTTATACCAATCTCTGTCCGCTCCTCGATAAGAATTTTGAACAGATGCACCAAACATCACTCCTAGCTTGCCATCAAAAAATCGATCTCCAATAGTCATTCCACCAAAAATATCTGGTAGTGGAGTAATTTCTCTAACAATTAAATTGTCTGTAGAGAAGTCGGCTGGAGTTGCTTCATAGCTTGAGCCAAATCTTTCGGCAGGGGATAGTCTTTGCTCGGCACTTCTATCATAGCTATAGAAATCACGGTTGAAATGAATAGCATTATAGCCCACTTGAAAATCGGCATTGACTTCAAATTGTTCTGGTGCACTTTTCATTACTAAATCTACTGAACCTCCCATGGCATCACCTTCCATCTCTGCTGTTAAACTTTTTGCTACCTCAAGTCGCTCTAACATTTGAGCAGGAAATATATCTAAGGGTACGTAGCGGTTTCTGTTATCAGGAGATGGAATTTTAACTCCATTTACCAAGGTATAATTATATCTTTTATCCATTCCTCTTACTATCGCATACTGAGCATCTCCACTGGCATTACGTTCAATTGACATTCCCGATACTCGTTGGATAACATTGGCTACTGTAATATCTGGAGATAATTCAATTGATTTTGCTGAAACAACATTTACTGTGTTTTGAGCATTTTTCTCTCGCATTCTTGCTTGAGCATCAGATCCTTTTGGTGCTTTAGATTGTATAATAACTTCACCAAGCATTTCTGTATCGAACTCCATAACAATATTGAGTTCTGGAGTACTACCATTGACTTCTAGTTCTTGTGTATGCTTTTTAAAACCAACATATTCAACCTCAACAGTGTAGGTTCCTTCAGGTATTTTTGAAATAGAAAAAGTACCGTCCAGTCCTACAATGGCATATAATTCAGTTTCTAGCAATTGAACAGTAGCACCAACAAGTGGCTCATTGTTGTCATCTAAAACGGTACCTTTTATAGATTCAAAGGCGAAAGTTTTAGTGAAAGAAATAAAGATGATTAAAATTGTAGTTAAAAATGTCTTCAAAACAATTTTTTTAAAATAAACTCAAAGGAAAATTTTTGAATTTTAGATTTGTACTGAAAAGGAAAGTTGTTTAGTCAACTTTTCACTAGTATTATGTTCTTTTGGAATTTATTATAAAATCATTCAGATTTCCATTTACAAAAGGAAATCTGAACGACTTTAATTAATCTTTGGTTATTCGCAATCTTCAAATGAAAAAGAACCCGACCACTCTAATTCTCCTGCAGGGAAAACATCAACAAAATCAGCAATTAAACATAAATCATCAATGTCATTATTTTGCAAATCAAGAGAAAGCGAATTGCCATATTGGTCTGCTAAAGCTTGTGTAAAAGCTCCGTTTTCAAAAGCAACAGCTAAAGAGGCAATAGAAGTAATTCCAGTATTTCTTACATTACACTCAACCAATTGATCAAAGTTTTCAAACATCTCAAACTGTTGGTTGGTCAATGCTGTATTTCTCAAATTCAAGTAGTAAAGGTTGACCATTGGCTCAATAATTTCAGGATTGATGATTCCATCACCGTTACCCGCTCTATTCAAATTTAAATATTGTAATTGGGTCATTCCTTCTAAAGCAGAAATATCACTAACAGCAGATTGTCTTAAATTAAGCACTAAAAGATTTTCTAAATCAGCCAAAGGTGTGATATCAGAGATCTCTGTATCTCTAGCATTCAAATCTTCTAGGTTAAGTGCTTTATCTAATCCTACCAAAGAAGTAACTGCCGTTCCTCTAATATCTAATTCGGTTAAATTTAAAATGCTTTCTTCAGTTAACTCCTGGTAATCAGAAAATCCAAGTTCATTTAGAATGCTTTGCAAAAGAGCCTCATCTTCAATAAAATCATGCTCTCCAAGGTCTGGACCGTCTCCATCACAATCATTAAAATCACCTGCAAGCGCTGGAGACCACTCAAATTCATTATTTTCATCAAATAAATCTAGGAACGGCTCTAAAAGACATAAGTCTTCAATTTCATTCCCTTGTAAGTCTAATGATCTTTTGTTTTCATACAGTTCTGATAATTCAACTGAGAACGCACCTGGCTCAGATTCAAACAAAGGAACTAATGGAGCAACAGAAGTAATTCCTGTATTTCTAATATTTAATTCTACCATTTGGTCTTTGTTGGCAAATATTTGAGCAAATATTTCATCACCAATAAATGTATTTCTTAAGCTTAAGTAATACAATTTATTCATGGAAATGGTGACCTCAGGATTATCAATACCATCACCATTTCCAGCACGATTAAGGTTTAAATATTGTAATTCATTTAGGCCTTCAATTGGAGAAATATCAGTTACAGAAGTCTGTCTTAAATTGAGGTGTTTAAGATTATTTTTCCCAGAAAGAAATGAAATATCGGTAATTGCTGCTTCTCTTAAATCAAGAAACTCAAGGTTATTTAAGTTTCCTAAAAATTCAACTGTTTCATTTCCTTCAATTCCAGCACGATCAAGATCTACATGGGTGATGGAAAGAAGCTCTGATAATGGAGAATAATCTTCAATTAAATTTGCAGATGCTGCTAAAAATCGTTCAAGATTGATAGCATTTTCTAATCCATTTAATGATTCTACGGTAGAGTTTACTAAGTTAATTTCAATTAAATTTTCCATAGACTGAGTTGTAATTTGATCAGCACTAGTTAAATTTAAGGTTTCTAAAATAATTTGTCTTAGCATATCATCTTCAATTACAACAATTTCACCTTCACCGTTTCCATTTCCTGGTAGATCAGTAGCGTCATCGTCACTACTACAAGAAGTAAGCAATAGTAATGTTGTTGCAAATAACAAGGTTAATTTGCTGACATTTCTAACTAAATAATTTGCGTTAATCATTGTGTTCTAATTAAGGGGTTTGTTAAAATTTTAGGCAAACATAAAACTTAAAGAAACCTAAAAGAACATCAAAAGTTAAACGTAAAGTTTATTTAAAAGCTAAGTAACATGAACTTAATATTTGAGCTTTTACATTAACTAAACGTTATTAGAAACTGGAAAATAAGCTAATTTTTAAATTGTATTTAAACGTAAATAATAATCAAAACAACTTTCTTAAAATCCAATAGATTTATTTTCTTCAGATTTTGTAAAGCGCTTTTAATAAAACCAAAATTTAAGTTTTATTGGGACTTATAACTACCTTAGATTCATCATGTTTAGCAACATTTATAACAAAGTATCTGAAGTCAGCATATTCTTCTTAAGGATAAATCCCAGCATTTAATTGTAGTGTTCGTTTCACCAATAGTTTATTTTCTTCCACTTCCATTTCTAAACTATATGAACCATAAGGCGATTTTAAAGAAATATTTTCAGGTAAAGCTTCAATAGTATAATTGGAAGGCAATTCAAAAATATATTCATCAACATCTTTAAAGCCATTGCCAAGGTCAAATGGATTAGTTCTATTATTGTATTTTCTAGGAATATTTGAATATGTGTTAAGCGGGTTTACTTTAAACATTAATCGGTTTCCTATTTTTTTGGCAAAACCTCTTGACACTAATTCAATTTCTTCATGAAAGCTTACTTCATTTCTATCGTTTTCATAAGCAAAAGCTAAAATATCCAATTTTGGTACAGAAGACCATTCTGATAAGTATCTGTTTTTTGCGTCTTTAGGACTAACAACTTCAAAGTATAAGCGCTCATCATATTGACTCCCCATAGATTTTTTTTGAGTATTAGCAAGCATATCTCCATTGTTTTCAATAGATACACTGTATATATTGTGTTGTAAGTTAGCTTCGTTTTGAAAGGCTTTAATTTCCTTAATTTCACCACCACTTTCACCTACCACCAAGACTTTTTGCCCTTGGTTAGATGACCCAACATAACCAAAAGGCAAGTATGAGCTTGTGCACTCCAACCAAAGATCTTCTTCATTTTCAAGAGTAATATTCAATATCATGTGGTTACCTTGTAAAGAAGGAAAATCTTCTAACAGACTTTGTGGTTTCTTATTGCTGTACAGCACAGTCCATCTAGCCTCCACTCCTACTACACTTAATAAGGCTTGTGTATAATTAGAAAGCCCCTTACAATCTCCATATTTAACCTGATCAACCTGCTTAGCTTCAGCAGGCTGCCAACCACCAATACCAATGGCAACATTAATATACCGTACTTGACTTTGTACATATTCGTAAACAATTTTAGCCTTTTCCAAAGGGTCAGAAACTCCATCAACAAGTCCTAATACTTCAGCAGCAGTTTCATCAGAAACTGTATTTCTTCCTAATATCAAATTGTTGTAGTACCAAGTAGCAAAATCATTCCAATCCTCTACGTTTTCCTCTGTATTTTCACCATGTAAACTGAACTGTTTAGTCCTAACATCAAACGACCAAGCGAATTATCCATACTTGGCATGTAAGCTTCACTTTTTAATGCTGGCAGGTTAGAAGCCTCAAATTTAAGCGCATTGGTTGTACTAGTTATTTTTATGTTTTCGTTATTATCGATATTTTTAGCACGATAAACTATGCCTAACTTTGCATCATCTTTAATTTCATAGACTGATTTTTCAACGGCATTATTGTTTCTAACTCTGGGCAGCCAAGGCCTAAGGTGAAGTGTGTTTTTATTTATCGATTCATATTCTAAGATCAATGTGTAGGGATAGTCTTTCGGTGTGTAATCAAGAACGTAATAGCGTGAATCTGTATATAAGGCAGAGTTACTAACTGCACTTAAATCTTTAAAATCTTTCTTTTTAAATTGCTCAATTACTTCTCCATTTTTGTCTAGAATTTTTGCATTCAAGCTTTTTATAGTTAAATCATTGCGGTAGAAAACCCTATCAGCAGCGTTATCATTACCTGCTTTGTTAAGTACGGTAACCACGCTTTTATAAGTAGTTTTCATCTTATTGACTTTCTTAATCTCCACCAATTTTTCCTCTAATCGAGTTATTGAATTGGCACTTTCAAAGAGACTTAAATCTAGTAAAGAAACTGCATATTCTTGACCAATTATTGGCCAGCTAAAAATAAGAGTAAATACTATAACTATTTTTTTCATAATTTGGGCGTTCAAGCGGGCTTTACGTTTCAATTCCTCGCAATTATAGCTCGTTTTTTAGGTTTACTTGATGCTCCTAAAGTCGCTTCAAGTAATCAAAAAAACAACCAATTTATTTCATAAAATTGGATAGAGCTATTCCTGCTGTGGGATTTCCACTACAATCCCTAACGCAAAAACCAAGTTTCATTAAAATAATTTGTTAACGATTTCAAAAATATATAAAAAAACAACAACCCAAAATCAAACACAGATATAAAGTAGAAAAGATTTTAAAAAGCTATTTTAGGTCAATTTCTATGGACTTCATTACTTCCTGGAACATTGCTTCAATATCATTATTTAAAATGACATTTTGATGTGTAATTTCTACCTCTGTTTTGTACAGTGATAAATGAAAAAGTAAGTTGGCTTGTAAAGATTGAAGCGACATAAGCAAGGATTTCATAGCATATTTGCCTCTAGGTTGATGCGGAGTAAAGGTTATTGGAATAACATTCTTTTTGTAAAATTCACCTGAAGCGGTACACCACTCAAGTAAACTTTTTAGACATGATGGAATATTATGACTATATTCTGGCGTTGATATCAATACTAAGTCAGCTTCTAATACTTTATTTTTAATTTTTTTTATTGAAGAAGGAAGACCCTGCTCAAGTGCTTTTGGAGAGAACATTTTTAAGCCTTCTAAGCCATCAATTACTTCAATATCATGTTGCCTTTTCCATAGATTAGTGATGGCTTGCAATAAATAAAAATTACTGCTTTTTGTACTAGCTGAACCAGATATACCTAAAATTTTCATTTTTTAAATATAAAAAATTCCAATGACTAAAACTAACGCCATTGGAATTTTAAATGCAATTAAGTTTAATTTTTACCTTAAGCGCCCCATTCGTTGAGCGAATCTTTATTCATTTTTATGTAATCATCATTTCCAGCTTTTTCTGCAGCTTTCAAAGATTTTTTAGCTAGCTTAATTGCAGAATCTTTATCGCCTGTTTCCGCGTGAATCAGAGATTGTAGTCGGAGCATCCAGAAGGGCTTCTCTTCCATTTGATTCATTGCCGTATCGATCCAGTTTTTGGCTTGATTAACATCTTTTTTTGTCTCGAAATAATAGGCAGCGGCTTGGTAATAATCTCTTGCCTCTGGCGCGTCTGACATTACTTCTTTTATGGAAGCTTCAACTTTCTGGTCTGTGGGCACTTCAATAGGGACTTCTACAAGTGTATTTTCCCAAGCAAATTGTAAATGAGCTGTAGATGTAGAAATGGCATTAAATCCAATACTAAAAGTTTCTGTAAAGTGTTCTACTTTTTGTCTTTCTACTTGAGCTACAGCAACAACCTTTTCCTCCTCCCAATCCTGAGGTAAACCCCAATTATCAATGTCACTATATAAATACACTTTCCATTGATCGGGTTTTGGTTTTGAATAAATAGCATACTTTCCAGCTTTAACTTCTTGACCTCCAAATACAATATCATCAGAGAATTCTATTAAAGTGTTGAAATTTGCTCCAGTCCGCCATTTTTTCCCGTAGGGTATTAAATCTCCAAAAACTTTTCGGTCTTTAGCAGAAGGACGTGCATAT
This sequence comes from Flavobacteriaceae bacterium, assembly GCA_003564185.1. Taxonomy (GTDB): domain Bacteria; phylum Bacteroidota; class Bacteroidia; order Flavobacteriales; family Flavobacteriaceae; genus Psychroflexus. Next base: position 8,027 of record PXFS01000025.1, on the reverse strand, counting down.
TGCACCTTGAATGTTGTTAAGCCAATCACTTGTTCAAGGCTTGAAGCAGTGGATGGTTGAGGAGTCTGAAGTTGTGAATAGCCAAAACTCATAACAAAGCTCAAACTCAATAAAAATAATTGTTTCATATAATTCATATTTATTTCTTTAGCAAATATTATGAATATTCAAATATAATTGCTTATTTTGAGGAAAATTTAAAATATTTTTTTTATGAAATATAAATTTATACTACTTACAATCTTCATAACAAGTATTTCTTTTGGGCAGTCTAGGAATTTTTTCACTAGCTCAAGTCCATACGATTTGCATGATAATATAATAGAATACAATTCAACTATTAAAGCTTACAAAACATTTCATTTAGATGTAAATGCCTTAAAGGATTTTTTAGCTGATGCACCTCATCGTTTTGATGGAGTTCAATCATCTATAAAAGCTAGTTTTCCTGATGCAGATGGAAAATTGCATACTTACGAAATATATGAAGCAAGTTCATTTGCAGAAGGAATGAGAAATAAATTTTTTAACATTAAAACTTTTGTAGGTAAAAACCTAAATAAAAAAGCTACAAATATTAAAATAACTCTTACCCCTCAAGGTTTTTTTGGTTATATCACCTCTCCAAAAGGGTCTACTTACATCAACCCATATACACAAGAAGGTGATATTTACATGGTTTTTGATAAGCATTACGCTGACCTTGAAGAAGAGAAAAAAAGTATTTGTGAATTACATGGCCATGAAGATATAGAATTAGATTTTGACCAATTACCTACCGAAAGTTTATCAAATAATTTAATAGACGATGGTATCTTAAGAAAATATAGATTAGCATTAGCTTGTACAAGTCAATACGCAAATTTTCACTTAAATCAAGCTGGTATTCCTGCATCTGCTTCAGACGAAGATAAATTAGAAGCTGTGCAAGCAGCTATGACAGTTACAATTGATCGTGTAAATTCAGTTTACGAACGCGACTTTTCAGTCACTTTAGAATTTATTGAAGATAATGAAGATTTAATTCAACTTAATTCAGCCACTGACCCATACACTAACAATAATGGTGGGGCAATGCTCGGTCAAAACCAGACCGAAGTAGACAACACCGTAGGCACTAATGGTTATGACATTGGTCATGTTTTTAGCACAGGTGGTGGTGGCGTTGCTTTTTTAGGAAGTGTTTGTAATGACAACAATAAAGCAGGTGGTGTTACTGGCTTGCCCGCACCCGTTGGAGATCCATTTGATATTGATTTTGTGAGTCACGAAATCGGTCATCAATTTGGAGCGACGCACACATTCAATAATGCATGTGGTGGTGCTAGAACTAATTCTACTGCAATGGAGCCAGGAAGTGGAAACACAATTATGGGATATGCAGGTATTTGTCCACCAAACGTTCAAAACAATAGTGATGATCATTTTCATTTTGTAAGTGTTTTTCAGGTTGAAAATACAATTACAGGAGCCAGTGGAAACTGTGCTGAAGAAATTACCATTGCTAATTCTGCACCCGTGCTAAGTTTAGACACTAATTACACTATACCTTTTGGAACTGCATTTTTCTTGGATGTTGAAGCCACAGATGCTGATGACGATGATTTAACATACAATTGGGAACAAATCGATAGCGAGATTTCTACACAGCCTCCTTCGGCTAATTCAGATGAAGGCCCAAACTTTAGATCTTTTCCAAGTCAGGATGAATCTATACGATTTTTCCCTGCATTCTCGACCGTATTATCAGGCAGCTTACAATCTAATTGGGAGGTAATACCCAATGTTGCGAGAGATATGGATTTTGGTATTTTAGTTAGGGATAACAATCCATTAGGAAGTCAAAGTGGTTCTGCTGTTGTTAGTATTAATGTGGCGGATGTAGGTCCTTTTGAAGTTACAAGTCCTTCTTTAGGGGGCACATTTTCTAAAGGAGAAGAGGAAGAAATTACGTGGAATGTAGCTGGAACAACCGCTAATGGGATCAATGTTGATAGCGTTGATATATTCTTTTCTACCGATGGCGGAGAAAACTTTGAACAAATAGCCAATAATGTACCAAACGATGGTAGTTTTACATATGAAGTACCTGAGGACTTAGAAACGGACTCAGCACTGATTCTTATACAAGCAGTTGACCATATTTTCTACGCAGTTTCTAATGTTTTTAGCGTAACTGAACCATTTGAATTTGATTGTTCAGAATTTGAGAATACTAATTCAGTGGCTATTCCTGATGGTGTTGGTCAAAACCAGCCTGGTGAAGTAGCTTCTTCAACAATTCAAGTCTTCTTTGAGGATGACATTGAAAGATTACGTGTTGGAATTGATATTTCTCATACTTGGATTAATGACCTAGTTGTGACTCTAATTGGGCCTAATGGTGAAGAAGTTGTTCTTTTTGATAGAGATTGTGATAATGAAGATGGGATAGTTGTGTTATTCTCAGATGATGCTGGAGCCATCCCAAACAATTGCCCTAACCCATTATCTGGAGTTTTTGCTCCAAGTGATGGACAGCTTTCTGTTTTTGAGGGAGGTAGTTCTGCAGGTGAATGGACGCTTGAAATCCAAGATTTTTGGAACCAAGATACAGGTGTTTTGAATTCATGGTTTCTTGAAATGTGTGGAGAAAACCTATCTGTTGAAGAACAAGTTAGCTCAGAATTTTCAATTTACCCTAACCCAAGTAATGGTAGCTTTAACTTAAGCTTTGCTAACGCGCTTGATGCAGATGCAAAAGGTAGAGTTTTTGATATCAATGGGAGATTGATTCAACATTTTGATTTAGGAAATGTGGGGACATCTACAAGAATTGAACTTGATAATGTATCTACTGGAATTTACTTGATTGAAATTGAAAATAATGGAACCCGTTCTGTTGAAAAACTGATTGTAAGATAATCCTGTATATGGAATTATAAACAGTTTTAATTACTAAAATAATAGTTTTAAAAAAACCCTTGAAAATTCAAGGGTTTTTTGTTTTAGAAAGAATAGTATCATTTATAATTTGCAATTTATCCCCGTTATTATTTAAAATTACTGTAAAAGAAAACAGCTTGTACCGAGAAATTCGGGAATGATTTTTTTTCTTTATGTGTATTAGAAAATTAAGTAAAGTCTTAAGTTTTGGTTTCTTTTTATAATGAAAAAGAAAGGAAAAAAAGGCGCTTTATTGCGGTAGTTTTAATTGATAGGTACTACCTATAATCTATTCTTTTTCTCTTACCTGTCATCTTAGTTGATGAAATGATAGATTATTATTTTAACATGTTTAAAAATTGTTCTTCAGAAATCATTTCTACACCAAGTTTTTCTGCTTTTTCTTTCTTGCTCGGCCCCATTTGATCACCAGCTACTAAGTAATTGGTTTTTTTTGAGATTGAACTAGTATTTTTACCTCCGTTTTGTTCAATTAAATCTTTCAACTCTTTTCTAGAAAGCTGCGTAAAAACTCCTGAAATAACAAAACTTAAACCTTTTAATTTTTCAGAAGTTTTATTTTTAGTATCATCAGTTAACTGCATTTGAACCCCATAAGATTTCAATCGATTAATGATTTCTATATTTTTATCAACTGCAAAAAATTGAATCAAACTTTCAGCTATTCGATCTCCAATTTCATCTACTTTAACTAAATCCTCAAAACTAGCATTTATTAAACGATCAATAGAAGTAAATTCTCTAGCTAATTTTTTGGCTACTGTTTCTCCTACATATCTAATACCTAAAGCAAATAATACACGTTCAAAACTAACTTGCTTTGATTTTTCAATTCCATCAATAAGATTTTGAGCCGATTTTTCAGCCATGCGTTCTAGAGGCAAAATTTGTTCTTTTTCTAAAGTGTATAAGTCAGCATAGTTATTAATTAAGTTCTCTTTTACCAATAGCGCTACCGTTTCTCCCCCTAATCCCTCAATATCCATGGCTTTCCTTGAAATAAAGTGCTGAATTCTTCCTGTAACTTGTGGAGGACAGGAACTGGTATTTGGGCAGAAATGAAGGGCTTCTCCTTCTTTTCTTACCAATTTAGTACTACACTCTGGACAGTGAGACAAATAATTGGTAGGCTCACTACCTAAAGGGCGCTTAGAAAAATCAACTCCCACTATTTTAGGAATAATTTCTCCACCCTTTTCTACAAAAACACAATCTTTTTCTCTAATGTCAAGTTTTTCAATTTGATCCGCATTGTGCAGTGAGGCTCTTTTTACGGTTGTGCCTGCCAATTGTACGGGTTGCAAATTGGCTACTGGGGTTATTGCTCCAGTTCTGCCAACTTGATATGTGATTTCGTCTAGCACAGTGCTCACTTGTTCAGCTTTAAATTTATAGGCCATAGCCCAACGCGGTGATTTTGCAGTGTATCCTAATTCTTCCTGCTGGTATAAATTATTGACTTTAATTACCACCCCGTCTGTTTCATAAGGCAATTGAAAACGCTCCTCATTCCAATAATTTACATATTCTAAAACTTCATCAATTGAGGCTGCAAGTTGGTAGTGAGGAGGAACTTTAAATCCCCAATCATGGGCTTTTTGAAGCGATTCTAATTGCGTCTCAAAAGGCAAATTTTCACCAGCGATATTATATAATAAACATTCTAAAGGGCGTTTGGCTACTTCTGCACTATCCTGTAACTTTAAGCTTCCAGAGGCTGTATTTCTTGGATTAGCGTAAGGCTCTTCACCGTTTTCTAAACGCTCTTGATTCATTTTTGAAAAACCTTCATACGGAAGGATAATCTCTCCACGAATATCAAATTTTTCTGGTATATGGTCTCCTTTTAGCTTTAAAGGAACCGATTTAATGGTCTTTATGTTAGCGGTTACTTCATCTCCTTGCGTTCCATCTCCTCTTGTTACCGCTTGTTTTAATTCAGCATTTTCATAGGTAAGGCTTATAGAAGCTCCATCATATTTTAATTCGCATACATATTCAATTGGGCCGTCTACAATTTTAGAAATTCGTTTCTCCCAATCAATTAAATCTTCTTTAGAATAGGAATTAGAAAGTGAATACATCCTATTTTCGTGCACAACTGTAGGAAAATTTTTAGTGACTTGCCCTCCTACTCTTTTGGTTGGTGAGTTGGGATCATTATAGGCTGGATGCTTCAACTCTAGTTCAGCCAATTCCTTCAGCTTTTGGTCAAATTCATAATCTGATATAGAAGGTTGGTCTTGAACATAATACTTATAATTGTGCTGCCTTAACTCTTCTCTTAGCTGTTCAATTTTCTTTTTTATTTCCATGGTAATTACATGAATTTTAAAGCTTACATGTAGGTGTGATTATTGTTGATCAACTCTAAAATTGAACTTTCAATTTGGTCATCAAAAATAAGTAATTTCCTATCTCTTACTTTTCCGGTAGGACAGATAAAAAATAATTTATTAATATAATAAATATATAAATCTTCGTACTCTGGGTTGGGTTGAACTTGCAGTTCTAATTCAGGATTTAGTTCATATTCAATAACTTTTGATCTCCAAAGCCGATGTTGCTTATAATCAATATTCAGCCCTATAATATCAATATCTGGATAGTTGGTTCTGAGCCTATTCATTCTTGGAAGTCTTCTCTTGATGTTTGAATCTGAATATGCAGACCATGTATGCACAATGGTAGGTTTATCTAAATGAGGTTCTAGAGTCTTTATGTCTCCTAACACATCATTGAATTCAACCTTACTCACTGTATTTCCAACTACAAATTTTTCATGAAAGCCAGCTAAGCGTTGCAAAAATTCAACATCCGACTGAAGTAAATCATATTGATTTGAAGCGTCTAGTGCATTTTCAATTTTTTCATTGGTGTCTGCATAGGTGATTTCAAGCGTAAGAAATCGCTTCATTAAATATTTTTTCAGAAAAGGGTTTGAAATTATTTCTGCAACAACATTTCGTCTCGAAATTAAATGCTCCACTGTATTAATTCGTTGGCAAATTGAACTTTCAACTTCACGATATATACATTCATCAATAGCTAAATTTTTGGAGTAAGTATCTAAAAATTTCAAATAAGATAAATCCCAATAAGAATTACCAGAATTAAAATCATATTGCTCTCTTTGCGAATCAATCATTTGTTGTTCAACATCTTCAAATTTATTCGCTTCTCGCTTGCTTAGAAAAATAAAGTTTTCATTGAGGTTATGAATGTGGTACTGAATTGAATTTTCAACATAGCTAATAAAAAAATCGGACCATAATCTATTTTTATTTTTTTCTCTCACTAGATCTAAGTAAGTATTTTGAATTGAATCTGAAGTTGAAAAAAAATTATTTACATCGTATTGATGATGTTTAAAAAGTATGTCATGGTCCTTGCTGAAGTCTAGAAAAAGGTTGATTAAAAGATTATTCTCTCTAGATGAATCTCCTCCAAAAGCTAATGACCCATCAAAATCAATTGTATTTAAATGCAAAGTTATGCTATCATTAGGTTTTAGGTAAATCAATTGAATTTCTGGAGAATGTTTAAAGTGAAAAATCTTTTCTTCTAGTAATTCCAATTCATAAGTAAATTCACCTTTTTCATCTAAAAAAATAGTATCAGAAAAATTTTCTCGATCAGTGAGTACCAAAAAATTTTGATTGGGATTTATAATCTGACCTGTAATGATAGTCTTGTCTGAGGAAGTTTTTTGACAAGACAACAAAAAACATAAGGTCAATAAAATAAGTACTCTTGGCATACTTTTATATTTATAACAAATATAAAGTTGCAAGGGTTTTGTACTTGTTAATCGGTAGTTAAAAGATGCTAAAGCTTCTATATATAGTATTGTTTAGTAGGACAAATTTAAAAAACCACACCTAAAACACTCATTCAGTTCATTTTTTGGGCGTTCAGGCGGGCTGTCTGCTTTAGTTGGTCAATCAAAAATCTGTTTTTATAAGGTTATGCCAAGAGCTTCTTTGGTCGCTTTGGCACGCCCATAAAAACAAGATTTTGCTTGCCAAAGCTACCGCTTCCATCCCTAACGCAAGAAAAGTTAAGGACTAATACCATTTATCAATTGAAATTACCGCAATAAAACTCCCTTTTTCCCTTTCTGTTTTATTACAAAAAGAAACCGCAGCTTAGGCTATGCTTGATTTTTCTAATTCACAGAAAAAAACATAGTTTTCCTTTTCCAGTAATTTCAAAAAGCAACTAGTATAAAAAAAGACTTTCAATTTTCAAATATTTGATTTTCAGATGAATAAAGGCTCACAATCATTTTAAATAAATTTCTATGCTAAACACGTTTACAATTGTAAATTTAGTCTCATTATTCAAAAATGACCAAATCCATATTTAAAAAGTAAATCTCAAAATCAATTGCCGAATTCTTGAGTTGCTCAATTATAAAATTAGTTTCCTTAGCCCATTTCTTCCCCTTGTATTTAGACCATAACACAAAGGCATAATGAGTGTCTTTAGGTTTCTTGTCAAAGGCTTGTATTGGTTTACCTTGATGATTAACCAATACACTTTGAAGATCTTTTAGCTACTTACTTGAATGGTAGATTAAGTCCTCAGAAGTAAAATAATCGTGATAGTAATCAAATTCGTCAATCACTTTCATAAGACGGTAGCAAACATTTTCATTTTCTAAATAACGTCCATTGTGATCAAAAAAATACATGTCCGGGATGATGATTTTTTCAGCACTATTATAGGCTGGCTTAAAACTAGCAAAACCTTCATTATTCATTCGGTTTTTCAAATAAAAATTACGTTTAAAATCAATAGCAAGTTTTTGTTCTTCAGCAAATTCCTTCACAGAATCATGCGTTTCTTCTTTTATTTTTTTCTCACCATTTACCATTTTAACTATTGTTGAGCAGCTTAAAAATAAACTACTTATCAAAATGAGAAAGGTGGTTTTTTTGATTTGTTTCATGCTTTTATTTTTTGTCAAATTCTTGTTTAATAATGTTGCATTTAAGACTTGAATCCAGCTTTTCTTACACATTTAATTTAACTAATATATCAAGGGATTTTAATTAAAAGCTAAAACGCACAAAAGG
>PXFS01000001.1 GCA_003564185.1 Flavobacteriaceae bacterium | reverse complement strand
TGGATTTGGTGGTCAGATTCTTCTAAATCGTTTAAAATAAATTCCTGCTGAGAGGTTAAATCTAAGGTCTGTACACCATTTTCGTCGTCATCACAGGCTTCTAAGGGTGGAATATCTTGAGATTGTGCAATAACGGGCAAAAGATTGATTTCTAATTCGAGTTCTGTAAAGGAGACGCAGTTGTTAGTAACATCAGTAACCCGCACAAATAAAGTTTGTGAAAAGGCATTTTCATTGGTATAGGGACTGGCTAAGCCGTTTTCGATAGTTAAATCTTCGGCATCAGCTTGGGTGGTAAAGAATTCGACTTCGTAATCTAAATTTCCATCGGTGATTTCATCAATTTTAGTACTTAAATCAAATTCGGTAAATCCGAGTTGTTCTTCAGAAAAGTCGCATTCAGAAAAGATTTCAGGCTCGTTGATTTGGGGAGGAATCAAGCTTTCAATTTCAAACTCACTTACCGCAAAACAATTGCCGTCAAATCTTCTTACAAAAATCGTTTCTAAAAGCTCTGTTGGGTTGTAATCTGTTGGGTTTTCTATGGGGTTATCGTTTTCTTCAGCATCTTCTTGGCTTAGGTGGAAGGAGATTTCATCATCGGTTGCTTCATCAATAGCATCATTCAGGTCGAAAAAGGAATCTTCTAAATTCGCACATTGAATTAAATCTTGCGTTAGGATGGATTCAGGTGAAATCAATAAACTTAATTCATAAATAAACTCGTTGTTTTCTAGATTGCTTTCATCAATAGGGTTGTCACCAAATTCATCTGAATTAACACGAACTATAAGTTGTGAATTTAATGGAATATCAATTGGAATAATGATGTTAGTAATTAATGTTTCGCTTTCATCAATTTCTAGCTCTTGAGTTGTAAACTCAGTAAGTAAAAAAACTTCATTTTCATTTTCATCAATAACAAAGAATGAAACAGGTACATTATTTGGAAGGGTTGCTGTAGCATTTTCATTAAAAACTGTTACTGAAACATTTAAACTTCTATTGTCACAGACTTCTTCTCCTAATAAATCGGTTACTTCTACGGTAGCATCTGGTAATTCTGAGCTTATACTTGTAGCTACGTGATGTAAAAAAACACCGTCTTGCCCAGATGTCATAGTAATAGTGGCTTCAGTATCTCCGACCTCAATGACATCACTAATATCAAGAAAGTCTAAATCCATGTTCCAAAACTCATTAGAATTAGTGTATGTATTGGTACTATTGAACATATTATTAGCAGGATTTAATGGAGGATCACTTAGAATGACTCCATTTAGTTGAAGCGTTTCGTTAACTGCAATAAATTCATCCCCTTCCCAAGCTAAAAAACCAATTTTTGCTCCAGTAGTTTCAACAACATTTAGATTTCCAAGAAGGATGGATGTTGTTTGATTTGAGTTACCAACAAATTCAAAACCTTTATAAATGTTTACTTGATTGGCACCTAAGCTATCATCCTCATATACAATTATTATAGCCCAACCACCATAGTTTAAGCCTGAGGCGCAAAAACCTGATATTACGTCATTTAGATCAAAATCTGAAACCGTGTAGGTGTCATTTCCTGTGTCTTGAACTATACTCGTTATTTCTGTAAATGCTCCAAAAAAATCTAATTGATTACCGAACACATCAATAGTTATGTTATAAGTCTCTTCTGAAGTTATAGGCTCTCCATTTAAATCAATTGTTAAATTTCCAGCTCCTGTTCCAGATCCAGACCAAAACAAATATGCTGCTTCAACGTTTTGGCTAGGATCTAAATTTAAATCGGCACTGGATTCGGTCAAAATTTCGCAAGGAACTCCAAAGCCATTTTCAGCTAAATTAAGTGTGTTACCAATAGCTGTAAAATCATAAGCACCATTAAACTGTGAATGAAGTTCAAAATCTTGGTTCTGGCTTTGCACACTAAAAGAAAGTATTATTAATATGAATGTACTAAAGTAAAATTTTGACATATAATTTTATAAATTTATATTATCAAAAGTAGACTAATTATTTTTTTTTAGTATATAAATGATTATTTATTTGAAAATTTAATATAGAAGTTATAAAAGCTTATGAAATAAGGTCATTTTTTATAACCTTTATTAGAAGTCAGGATACTTAGAAATATTAGTTGAATATTTTTGAGATAAAAAATATGAAAGAACTGATGTAAACTTCGATTATCGTAAGTAAATCAATATAACAGGTGAAGACCGTACAGAACGGTTTATTATTTTTGTTTTATATGTTGTGTCTTAAATAAATAGATCACAGAATATTATCTATTGATGGTTTTGAGTCAATAAACATATACACTAAAAGATGTTAAAATTGTCTCTGGACGTTAATTAATGATGTTTTTACTATTCGCTTCGCCAATACCTACAACTCGGTCAAAGCGCTCTCCGATATCTCGATAATATACAATAATTTGGTATTGATTTTCTGTGATATCATGATTACCACTTATAAATCCAGGATCAAAACTTCCGTCGGGGCCTAGGTAAACATAATTGTAATTGTAAAAACCTTGTTTTAGGAGTTTTTTGTTTTCGTAAACGCCGCTTTCTTCGTTGTATTTCATTTGGGTATTATCATCAATCGTATAATTATTGAAACGGCCATAGAGATGTAATTCACCGCCCTCTAGATCTTTAGTGTTATTAAGGTAAAAATGAACCCAAGCATATTCAGCTTCTCTTGCTGGATCTTCACCTTGTTGAGTATTGATTTTAAAGCTTCCGTTAATATCTGGATTATAAATATATTTTTGACCATCTCTTACCCGGTCAACACGTAGGTGGGTATGATATAATTCGTTGAGCTCTATGCGCGAAATACGCTGGGTAGCCATACGAATATCATTGTTATCAAAAAACAAATATTCATTTCCACCAAAGAAAGCAGCCTCATTATCATAACGATAAATCAGGTTATTGCCTTGAGTATATTGTGGTTCTAGTCCGTATATAGCTTCGTTGTGATCTTGATTTTGAATAAGTGCCACTTTTACTGTTTGTTCTGGGTTTCTAAAAATAAACCCATCTCTACCAATAGAAAAATATAACACTTGTTTTTCTCGTAAAAAATCTAAATCTCGTGATCTTCTTACTTCAGTTTGGACATTTACTAAATTTTCATAGACAATAAATTTTCTTGAAAAAATTGTTCTTCCTTCTCCATCTTTAATAAACAACATGTAATTTCCAGAAACCTTAAATTGTCTAATGTTTTTATTAGGAAACCGTTCTCTATAATGAGTGAAAGATTGGAGTGTATTAAGTGAATTGACAAAATTTAGCATCCGCATATTATCAAAACCCTCTATGTATTCATTTCTAGCCAAATCAGATTCAGTCCAATCGTGATTGTAATGTTTAATGGTGTAGTAATAGTCTGCTTCTTGGGCAGTTAAGTCATCAAAGGATAAATCTAATTTACCATTTAGAGGTATTATCGGTGTACCGCTAAGATTTTGTTCTGAACCTTTAAACTGAATAGTTTTTATAAACTCTGGAGGGGTAACCTCAAACTCTTGTCCCCAAGATATAACAGGAAAAATAAAGAAAATAAAAAACAATCTCATGAAATGAATTTTTTTCAAAAATAAAATAAATATTCTAATTTAGTTTAGAATCTGTCTAAATAAGAATACTTAAATAATTGTTTGAGTGGAAAATGTATTTTTAATTCATATTTTTGCATATCGAAAATTTAAACGTTAGAACAGATGCCTAAAAGCGTTAAAGTTAAAAGGGGTTTAAGGTTGAATCTTAAGGGTGAAACTGAAAAAATTCTTGTTGAAGCCCCAAAATCAAAAATTTACACTATAAAGCCGCCTAACTTTCATTCAATAGTACCTAAAATGGTAGTGAAGGAGGGAGCAAAGTTGAAAGCAGGAGATGAGCTATTCTTTTCTAAGTATTCTGAAAAAACTCGATTTGTTTCTCCAGTAAGCGGAACATTAGTTGAGATTGTTCGTGGTGCAAAGCGCCGTGTAATGGAATTGAGAATTGAAGCTGATGCTGAAATAACATACAAAGATTTCGGAAAAATGAATCCTTTGTCAGCTTCTAAGGAAGAAGTTAAAGAGCGTGTTTTTTCAACAGGACTAGGTGCATTTATTCAACAACGCCCATACGACATTTTGGCAAATGCAGAAGATACGCCAAAAGCTATCTTTATTTCTGCACATAATACTGCTCCGCTAGGTGCTTCTTATGAATTTATCTTGAATTCTAAAATGAAATATTTTCAAGAAGGACTAAATGTGTTAACACAGCTTACAGAAGGCAAGGTTTATTTGGGGGTTGATGCAGACAGCACATCTGACCTAAAATCTTTAGATAACGTTGAATTAGTTGAGGTCTCTGGTCCTCATCCTGCTGGTTTAGTGGGTACATTGGTAAGTCAAATTGACCCAATGAATCAAGGAGAGCGTGTTTGGACTGTAAGACCTGAGGATGTAGCTATCATTGGAGAGCAGTTTGCAACGGGTAAATTTAATGCTGAACGCACTATAGCTGTTGCTGGAAATGCTGCTGAGGAGCGCAAATACTTCAAGACATTAATAGGTGCTGAAGTTAAAACACTTTTGAGTGGACAAAACCCTGATGGATGTCGACTTATTTCTGGTGACGTATTGACTGGAACTAAAGTAGACGAAGCCGGCTACATTGATTATTACGCAAATGAATTGACTATTATTCCAGAAGGTAACCATTACCGCATGTTTGGTTGGTTACCATTCAAAGATAAAGATATACACTCCATGTCTAAAACATCACTTTCTTGGTTATTTCCAAATAAAAAGTATGATGTCACAACCAACCTCAATGGAGAAGAGAGAGCGTTAGTAGTTACTGGTGAAATGGAAGAAGTTATGCCATTGGATATTTATCCAATGCAATTGATTAAAGCATGTATGGCTGGAGATATTGAAAAAATGGAAAGTCTTGGGATATATGAAGTTGCTCCAGAAGACTTTGCTTTAATCGACTATACTAATACTTCTAAAATTGAAGCACAGGAAATTATTAGACAAGGATTAGATTTAATGATAACAGAAGTTGGTTAAAAAAAGTTGAGCTATGAGTTTTATAAGAAAAAAATTAGATGAAATTAAAGCGCCTTTTGAGCCTGGAAATAAATTGGAAAAGTATCGTCCAGCAATTAACGCCTTAGATACCTTTTTATTTGTTCCTAATCATACCACTAAAAAAGGTGCACACATTAGAGATGCAGTGGATTTAAAGCGTACCATGATTACTGTGGTAATTGCGCTAATTCCTGCTTTGTTGTTTGGAATTTGGAATACAGGCTATCAGCATTTTTCTCAATTGGGAGAAGAATTTGGTATTATGGAGGCTTTTATGCATGGTGCGTGGAAAGTTATTCCTATGATAGCAGTATCCTATGCCGTTGGTTTAGGTATTGAATTCGTATATGCTATAAAACGTGGTCATGAAGTAAATGAGGGTTATTTAGTTACTGGATTGCTCATTCCTATGATAATGCCTGTTGATATTCCTCTATGGATGGTTGCGTTGTCAGTAATTTTTGCTGTGTTAATTGGTAAGGAAGCCTTTGGAGGTACGGGAATGAATATTTTGAATCCTGCACTTACTGCGAGAGCTTTTGCATTTTTTGCATACCCTACCTATATGTCAGGTAATGAAGTTTGGGTTTCTGAAGCTGGTGCAGTAGATAGCATTTCTGGTGAAACTATATTAGGTAAATTAGCTGCTGGTACAGAAGTCCCTTTTGAAAGTATACACATGTTTACAGGAGTAATACCAGGTTCTATAGCTGAAACTTCTACATTATGCGTTTTAGCAGGTGCACTAATTTTAATGTTAACGAAAGTTGCCGATTGGAGAATTATTGTTAGTGGAATTATTGGTGCTGCTGCAATGGGACTATTGCTAAATGCTTTGCCTAGCTTTGGTGTTGATGGAAATGATTTGACCAACTTTGAGTGGTATAATCATTTATTGGTTGGTGGTTTTGCATTTGGAATTGTATTTATGGCAACAGATCCTGTAAGCGCAGCACAAACCATGAAAGGAAAGTGGATTTATGGATTATTGATAGGCTTGTTAGCAATTCTAATTAGAACGTTAAACCCTGCCTACCCAGAGGGAATCATGTTATCCATTTTATTGATGAATGTATTTGCGCCTACTATAGATCATTACGTGATTGAAGGTAACGTAAAAAGGAGAAAAAAACGCTTACAAACTAAAACTGTAAAAACTTCATAGAAATGGATCAAAATAGTAATTCATATACATTTATATTTGCCATCTTGATGGTATTAGTGGTTGCAGCAGGACTTTCCTTTGTGGCTACTTCATTGCAGCCAATGCAAGCAGAAAATGTTAGACAAGAAAAGATGCAAGACATCTTAAAGACTATCGGTGTCGAAACGGATAGAGCTGGAGCAGAAGAGTTATTTGATAAATACATCACCGAACAACTTTCATTAGATCATGAAGGGAATGTAAAAGAAGACGTTAATGCTTTCCAAGTAAATTTAGCAAGAGAATTAAAAAAACCTATAGAAGAACAAAGTTTTCCTATCTACGTAGCAGACTATGAAGGAGCTAACTATTATATTGTTCCTCTACGAGGTAAAGGGCTTTGGGATGCTATTTGGGGTTATGTGGCTTTAGAAGATGATATTAACACCATAGTAGGGGTAACTTTTGATCACAAAGGTGAAACCGCAGGTCTAGGTGCTGAAATAACTACCAATTGGTTTCAAGAACAGTTTATTGGAGAAAGCGTATTTAACGATGATGGCGAACTAGTTGGTGTAATTGTAGAAAAGGGATATAAAAATCCAACAAAGGGAGATAATAAAGTAGATTACATCTCTGGAGCAACCATTACTGGTGATGGAGTAACTGATATGTTTAAAGAACGCTTAGGAAGATATCTACCTTACTTTAATAGTAAGAAAGATAAAAACCTTGAAGTAGCAATCCAATAAATTAATAGCAATGAACACAAAAGATAATTTAGATAATAATACAGTTTCTGAGGAGGTCAAAAAGAAAGAAATGATTATGTTTCTTTCGGGTTCCGAAGAAAAAGAGCATTTTCTCTCTAAAGCGAATAGAAAATTACTTACAGATCCTCTAGATGACAATAACCCAATTACTGTTCAGGTTTTAGGAATCTGTTCTGCTTTGGCAATTACGGTTCAGTTGAAACCTGCAATTGTGATGTCATTAGCTGTAGTTTTTGTAATGGCATTTAGTAATATGATTATTTCAATTTTGAGAAACTCTATACCAAGTAGAATTAGAATTATAGTACAATTAGTTGTTGTGGCAACAATGGTGATTTTAGTTGATCAAATATTGAAAGCATTTGCCTACGATGTAAGTAAGCAATTATCAATTTTTATTGGATTGATTATTACCAATTGTATCATTATGGGTAGACTTGAAGCTTTTGCTTTAGGTAATGGAATTTACAAGTCGTTTTTAGATGGTGTTGGAAACGCTGCAGGGTATGGTTTAATCCTGATTATTGTAGCTTTCTTTAGAGAACTTTTTGGTTCTGGAACCTTACTAGGTTACACGGTTATCCCTGAAGCTGTTTATTCTGCTGGATATGAAGACAATGGTTTCTTTTTACTTTCACCCATGGCACTTATTGTTGTAGGAGTTGTGATTTGGGTACAAAGAAGTAGAAATAGAAAATTAATTGAAGAAAATTAAAATCGTCAAACAAATTTAAATTATGGAATTAGTTAATTTATTTACTAAAAGTATATTCATTGAGAATATGGTATTTGCCTATTTCTTAGGTATGTGTTCTTATTTGGCGGTTTCTAAAACTGTGAAAACAGCCGTAGGACTTGGAGCAGCTGTGATTTTTGTGTTGGCTGTGACTGTCCCTGTGAACTACTTGATAGATACCTACTTTCTGCAGCAGGGTGCCTTAACTTGGTTAAGCCCTCAGTTTGCTGAAGTTGATTTAAGCTTTTTAACCTTCATTATGTTTATTGCTGTAATCGCTTCAATGGTGCAGTTAGTTGAAATGACAGTTGAAAAATTTGCTCCTGCTTTGTATGGTGCATTAGGTATCTTCTTGCCTTTGATTGCTGTTAACTGTGCAATTTTAGGGGGGTCTTTATTTATGCAACAAAAAGATTTTATTGGAATTCATGAAGCAGGTGTTTATGGATTAGGAAGTGGTATAGGGTTCTTTTTGGCTATATTAGGAATTGCAGCAATACGAGAAAAAATTGCTTATTCTAATGTTCCAGCACCACTTAAAGGATTAGGAATCACATTTATCATAACTGGATTGATGGCGATTGGATTTATGAGTTTTATGGGAATTGATTTATAAAAAAATAAAAAATGGATTTAACGGTAGTATTAGCAAGTGTAGCTGTTTTTTTAACTTTAGTTTTATTGTTGGTATTTATTTTACTTACAGCCAAAGCAAAGTTATCACCTTCGGGACCAGTTACCATTAACGTAAATAACGAAAAAGACATGGAAGTAGGCTCTGGTTCAACCTTACTTTCTACATTAGGAGATAATAAACTATTTTTGCCATCCGCTTGTGGTGGAGGAGGTACATGTGTACAGTGCAAATGTATCATTAAAGAAGGAGGAGGAGCTATTCTTCCTACAGAAAAGCCTCATTTTACGAGAAAAGAAATTGCTGAAGGGTGGCGTCTTGGTTGCCAAGTAAAAGTAAAGCAAGACATGAAGATTGAAATTCCAGAAGAAATTTTTGGAATTAAAAAATGGAATGCTAAAGTAGTTTCAAACTATAACGTATCTTCTTTTATTAAGGAATTTGTTGTTGAAATTCCTGAAGATATGGATTACAAAGCAGGGGGTTATATTCAGATTGAAGTACCAAAATGTGTTGTAGATTATAAAGATATGGACATCACAGCTCACCCTGAAGATCACCCTGGAGCTCCTGATAAATTCCAAAAAGAATGGGATGACTTTGGACTATGGGACTTGACTATGAAAAATGATGAAACTATTGAACGTGCCTACTCAATGGCTTCTTTCCCAGCAGAAGGTAGAAGAATTATGTTAAATGTTCGTGTAGCTACTCCACCATGGGATAGAGAAAAGAATGGCTGGATGGATGTAAATCCAGGTATAGCTTCTTCCTACATCTTTAATTTAAAAGAAGGTGACGAGTGTGTTATATCAGGACCTTATGGTGAATTCTTTATTAATGAATCTGAAGCTGAAATGCTTTATGTAGGGGGTGGTGCAGGAATGGCGCCAATGCGTTCTCACTTATATGAACTCTTTAGAACACTTAAGACCAACAGAAAAGTTACCTACTGGTATGGTGGACGTTCAAGAAAAGAGCTTTTCTACATTGACCACTTTAGAGCCTTAGAAAAAGATTTTCCAAATTTCAAATTTTACATGGCACTATCAGAACCATTAGAAGAAGATAATTGGAAAGTTAAAAAAGATATTAATGATGAAGAAGGTGACGGTTTTGTAGGATTTATTCACCAATGTGTGATTGATCAATATTTAAATCATCACGAAGAACCTGAAGAAATTGAATTATATTTCTGTGGACCACCATTAATGAACCAAGCCGTTCAAAAAATGGGTGAAGATTTTGGAATACCAGACGAAAACATTCGTTTTGATGATTTTGGGGGATAAACTCCCAAAAACTATTAAATTTAACCCAGGTTTTTTATTAGCCTGGGTTTTTTAATTATTTTTAATCATGGCTATATTAAATCAACAACAATTACATAACTTGGCAATGAATATTGTTGGCAAGGATTTGAAAAATCAGGGATACGAATTTCTTGCTGTTAATAGTAAATTGAAAAAAAACCCTCAATTTGTTGCTTTACGCGATAAAAAATTACATTTTGTTATTGTAAGAGCAGTAGCCTATCCAGATAATCCTACTTCAATGGATGACGAATTGATGACCAAAGTTAAAAATCACGCAGATAAATTTAATGCCAAGACTTTTTATGCAGGTGTTGGACTTGCTAATCAAGAGAATTATGAGATGCCGGTGAATTCTAATGATGATTATGTGGTAAATTATTCTGGATTAATCGAATTAGAATGATGAAATCGCTTTAAAATTATATGTTACAAACAAAAATCAAGATTAAGTAATTCCGTATCAGCGCTAAATGATATTTAAATAACAACACATGAAAAAATTCTTTCTATTTTTCGTACTAGTAGGTTGCTTCACTTCATGTGAACTTCCCGAAATAATTGAGCCTAAAGTGCTAAACGGAGAAGCCCTCGGAACCTATTATAGCATGACTTATTTTGACGAAGAGCATCTTGATATTTCAATGGCAATTGATTCCACGTTTAATGCTATTAATGCTTCTATGAGTACTTATATCAAAGATTCAGACATAAGTAAAATGAATAGAGGAAAACGTATTCAGGCAGATCATATGTTTGTTGAGAATTTTGTAGCTTCAAAAAAAATACATGATCTCACCAACGGTTATTTTGACCCTACAGTAGGTATTTTAGTTAATTATTATGGTTTTGGACCTCAAAAAATGAACCTCGAAATCAACCAAAGAAATACTGATTCATTGATGCAATATGTTGGATTTGATAAAGTAAATCTTTCAGAAGATAATTATTTAATTAAAGCTCATGATAGTATTTTTTTAGATTTTAATGCCATTGCCAAAGGCTATGCCGTTGATCGTTTGGGACATCTTTTAGAGTCATATGGTATCCTTAATTATATTATAGACATTGGTGGAGAAATTGTAGCCAAAGGGAAAAATTTACAACGTGAAGGACCATGGCGAGTAGGTATTGACCGACCCTCAGAAGGAAATGATGAAAGAGCTTATGACTATGTACTCACACTTGATGATAAAGCAATTGCTACATCTGGAAATTATAGAAAGTATAACGAAGATGAAAGTGGAAATAAATTTGTGCACACGATCAACCCAAAGACAGGTAAAAGTGAAAAATCGGATGTTTTAAGTGCAAGTGTTCTTGCTTCTGATTGTATGACAGCAGATGCTTATGCAACTGCTTTCATGTCTATGGGGTTTGATTCCTCAAAAAAAATACTTGATGAAATAGAGGTTGATGCTGTACTTATTTATGTTGATGACAACAATGAATCACAAACTTTTGTGAGTGAAAATTTAAGAGACTTTATCGAAAAAATTGAATAGTATGGATAATATGAAATTGCCATTAACAAATTTTTTATCGCAAGCAATTGAAAATCAAGATAAAGAGATTTTAAATCACCGCTTAAAAGCAAATAAATGTCTATTCATCAAATCAATAAATTTTAGTTATTTACTTTTATTTCTTACCATTTTTTCTTTTCAAACCTATTCTCAAGTTCCTAAAACAGAAAATCAAGACCACTTCAATAAAATTACTGAATATGAAGATGAGATAAGTAAACTTGTAGATTCAATTGGGTTTTATCAGCTTAAAGAAAATCTTTCAGATCAAGTTATATTTGCTGGAGGCGAGTACACTGAAGCTGTTTATTATAAACAGTTAGCACTTCTTAAAGTTATGCTTTCTAAAGAAGAAAATAATTTTATTCTTTCCAAACATTTGTTAGATGTTTCCTTTGAGAATTACTTGAAAGAGAATAAAAACAAAGATGAAATTCGCAAAAAAATAGGTCAATTATCAACTTCAGATGATTACTTTTTATTTAGTCGATTAGTGAAATCGCCTACGGCTAAAAAATGTAAAAAAGTGGTCAACAACTTAAAGAGAAAAGCATGTTTACAAGAAGAGGTTAAACAATTTATTATTCAAAATTTTGATACTCATGCTGCAGTTGAAAAGTTGAAAAAAAGTGGTAAAATTAATGAAGATACTGAAGATAAGAAAAATGTAATAATTCGTTCCTATGTTAGTTTTAAAATAAATCATTCGGGTAAAGTTGAAGAAGTAGAAGCATTCTCAGAACACGATGAATTAATTGAAATGTGTGAGGAATTAATTAGGAAGCTTCCTGATTTTATTCCTTGCGAATTAGACGATTTCCAAAAAGTAAGAGTTTCCTACAGTGTTCCTATTGTATTTCAGATGATATAATTAAAAAAGCGCATTCATCAAAAATGCGCTTTTTTATACCTGTTATTATTTGAAATTAATGGATAAGAAAATGTGTTTTATCTAGGTAATTTCAATTGATAACTGGTATTAATAGTTTTATCGCTCTAAATATTAAGCCTCAACAGCATACATCTGCTCGCGTTGTTCTTTAATTTTCTTGTCAGTCATGTACTCGTCAAAAGTCATGTACTTATCAATTACCCCCTTAGGCGTTAATTCAATAATTCGGTTGGCCACCGATTGTGCAAACTCATGATCATGTGTAGTAAACAATAAATTACCTTTAAAGTTTTTTAATGCGTTATTAAAAGCGGTAATAGATTCTAAGTCTAAGTGATTAGTAGGTTCATCAATTACCAGAACATTAGCTCTCAGCATCATCATTCTGCTTAACATACAGCGTACTTTTTCACCTCCGGAAAGAACGGTACTACTTTTTAAAGCTTCATCTCCACTAAATAACATTTTACCAAGGAAACCTCTAATGTAAACCTCTTCTCTTTCTTCATTAGTTTTAGCCCATTGCCTTAGCCAATCTACTAAGTTAATCTCTTCTTGAAAGAAGTGCGAATTATCATTAGGTAAATAGGATTGAGAAGTGGTTACTCCCCATTCTACCTGACCACTATCTGGTGTACTATTTCCCATAATGGCTTCATAAAAAGCAGTAGTTGCTCTAGAATCTTTAGAGTAAAATATTGTCTTATCTCCCTTGGCTAAGTTGATATTTACATTAGAAAACAAGGTCTCACCATCAATAGAAGCAGAAAGTTTAGCAACATTCAAAATTTGATCTCCAGCTTCGCGTTCACGTTCAAAAATAATAGCTGGGTATCTTCTGCTGGAAGGTTTGATTTCTTCAATATTCAGCTTTTCAATCATTTTCTTCCTTGATGTAGCTTGTTTTGATTTAGCTACATTGGCACTAAAACGCTCAATAAATTGCTGCAATTCTTTTTTCTTGTCCTCAGCCTTTTTGTTTTGCTGGGCGCGCTGTCTTGCGGCCAATTGAGAAGACTCATACCAGAAGGTATAATTTCCACTAAAGTGAGTGATTTTTCCACGGTCAATATCTGAAATATGCGTACATACTGCATCTAGGAAATGACGATCGTGAGAGACTACAATTACTGTATTATCATAATTAGCTAAAAAGTTTTCCAGCCAGCTAATTGTGTCATAATCTAAATCGTTGGTAGGCTCATCCATAATAAGTACATCTGGATTTCCAAAAAGAGCTTTAGCAATTAAGACCCTAACTTTTTGTTTTCCATCCAGGTCTTTTACCAAGCTGTAATGATGCTCAGCTTTAATGCCTAAATTAGATAGAAGAGAAGCGGCGTTGCTATCTGCATTCCAACCGTCCATTTCTTCAAATTCAACTTGTAAAACACCAACGCGTTCTCCATCAGCTTCAGAAAAATCTTCTTTTGCATAAATCTCATCCATCTCTTTTTTGATTTTAAAGAGCGGTTCATTCCCCATCATTACTGTATCTAAAACAGTGTAATCATCATACAAGCTGTGGTCTTGGTCTAGAACAGACATTCGTTTTCCAGGCTCTAAGTGAATATGACCAGAAGTAGGTTCTATTTTTTTGGAAAGAGCTTTTAAGAAAGTAGATTTCCCTGCACCGTTTGCCCCAATAATACCGTAGCAGTTTCCATTTGAAAAAGTTACGTTTACCTCATCAAATAAAACTCGTTTACCAAATTGGATAGATAGATTTGAAACTGAAAGCATAAATTAAATTTTTTGCAAAAGTAGGTATAAAAAGTCAGTTATAAAACTTGATGAATGAAGTTTTTGTTATGGTTATCAGTGAGCTACTGGGTTAATATTTTGATTCTAACTTTTAAACTTAATTGCACTTATTTTTTAACACAGAAAAATACTGTTAAGTTTTTTTTATAAAAAAAAATAGTTAATTTTGTCAAACATTATAACTATTTATTATGATCCACGCATCCACGCATCCACGCATCCACGCAT
>PXFS01000004.1 GCA_003564185.1 Flavobacteriaceae bacterium | reverse complement strand
TGGCATAACGGTATGGCATTTGTGCGGCGTGGCGACCAATAAAACTATGTGCAACAAGCGCTTACACGTCCGCACGAAATGCTTGTTATTTTTCCACTAATAGAAGCTAAGCGAGTTTACAAACTTCTCAAAACTCTGGTTATCATGATGATAGTAAAGTACCTACAATACATAAATTTTATGATCAAGAATCAAAAAGCTCGTCCTTTTTTATATTAAGCAGAAACTAAAAATCATTGGGTGTGTACTTTTTAGAACGAAAAGCATTCAATAAATCATCATAATTATTTAAAACAAATTCAAGGTGCAGGAGACTTTCGTGTTGGAATATTGTTCCAATAGGTTGTCTGAAAATATGCTTAAGGGTCACTTTATTAGCCTGCCATTTAGTTACTTGAGGACGAAACTGGTCATAACTACCGGGAACCTCATGATATTTGTCCATGAATTCACGATACTCTGGAAAATTTTCTCTTCCAGTAGGGCTGCCGAACGCAGATTCAATGGCTTTTAATAACCTTGTTCTTACTGAGCCATTTTCAAAATGGACATTTATTCTTGCTAATTTTGAATCGATAAAATATAAACTAACTTCCGATACATTAATATCACTTATTTTATGAACTCTTGAAATAACACATTTTTCAGTATCCCCTAATGTCTGATATTCACAGCTTGGAAAGTCATTTTTGTGCATACCAAACTTGTAGTTTTGAAATCCATTATTTTCATCTAAAGCATTTAAATTCTGTGCATTTGCTACCGAATAAATTCCTGCAAAAATGAGAGTCAGTATTATTTTATTTATAAGCATCGTAAGTGTCTTTTTATTATATCTTTGTTGTCATGGGCTTCATACGTTCTTAAAGTTTGATCTTCAAGTCTAAATGAAACTGTATAGATGTTTTCCTGTTTAAGATTCTCTATGACAAAATCATCAATCAGGTAAATTGATTGAGCCATTTCACGCCCACCGATGAATGCCATTTGAGAATTAACCGCTGTAAAATTCAGCATGTTATTATCAGAAAATCTAATCATTAAATTTCCTGTTGCTTTTTGAGGAGTGCTATCAAAAATAATATTTAGACTTAAAAAGTAATCATTGCCATTTGTAATCATTGAAATAGCAAACTCCAAAGTCTGATCTCCCCCGATGGGTGCAGGTTCACAAGTTCTTATTGTGACACCGTCGTCCCTATTTATCGTTTCGCAATTACACTGTGCATATGCCGATATTGGAGCAATTAAGCATATAAGTAAAAACCCAAAATATTTATTCATAAATGATTTACTTAAATGGCATTTGAAATTTTTATCAAAATTCCAGGTTTCCTGTCCCATAGATTATCTTTATTTCATCCGCCCGTTCTGAAACAAAAAGCTCTTGAAATTCATCGACGTACTTATTCGACTTGTTAAATACAACCATGATCCCATAAATTTCGCTTCTATTATTATAGGATTCAGCAATATTTTTAAGCCTTCTGATCTTCATTAAATCTTTGTTTATGGTATTTAACTCTCGTTTCCCAATACCTGATTTGCTTCTATAGTATTTTAACTCAATGACTATACAGTTGTACCCAAATTCAAAACCTTTGGACGAAGGTGCTTTATACCTCAAACTATTATTAACAATAACTGTATCGCATATGGAATGCAATATACTTAATTTTTTGGGGTCGAGGATTGTGATATCCGGACGAAGAAAAAGCTTGCCATTCTCATCAAAAAATTTAAGTTCTGAATGTAATGGACTGCCTTTGATTGTGGAATTCATTGTTTCTTCTGAATGATCAAATAGTTCATAAAGCCTGTGGAATATTAAACATTTTAGATCATCTTCAGTCAAAATTATCGCAGGGTTCAAAGCAAAATCGCTTTTTACATCACTGATTTTTTGAATCACACTTTCAAATTTGTTTTGTGTAATTACACTCATTAGGTGAAATTAGAATTAAATTGAGTTCAATATCAGACTGACATTTATAAACATATTCTGTTTGCTACCTGCTTCCTCTTTGCTTTCTTTCTTGTTTATACATTGAAATTTCATTTTTTGTGACTTTTACACCAAAATAAATCATACCTATACATATGGCTAAATAGAACAATATCCCTATTGCCGCGTCTTCTCCCTCTATAACTCCATCTGCAAGAATGAATGGTAAAGCCACTAAGCCAAATATACCTGAAGCGGTGAAGAAAAAATTAATACAACCAAGCCGGCTTGCATAGCCAGCATGAAATGCGATTTCACCTAAAGCAATTTTCAGAAATTCAGAAAAACTCATACTTGAATATTCTTCTGCTTTTTCTCTACCATATTCCTTCCATACTTTTTCTTTTTCTCTAATATCTTCAGGTGCTGTAATTATTTCATTATTAATGAAGATTTTAGAATATAGCTCATCATATTGTTCTCTTGAAACTGTGTCACGTAGCACTTCATATGCTTCAGTAATTTCTATAAATCTTGATGCTGCATCTGTTGATTTATTTTTATCAGGATGATACTGATGTGCAAGTTTGCGAAACTGTTTCTTTATTTCTTCGACAGTAGCATTTGAGGAGACACCAAGTATTTCGTAGTAATTTTTCATGATTAATTAATCAGAAGCCATTTCAAAACTTTTGTCAGTTTTATTTTTAAATTGATTTACTAATTCTTTAAAAGATTCGACTGTTATTATTCCCTCTTCATTAAATCTGATTTCACTATTAAAAAAGTTCTTTAAGTCATTAGAAAGTGCCCATCTAATTACATCAGGAAAAGCTGAGTAGTAAATTAAGTCAAACCTTTTGTCAAACTCACTTTTGCCATTTCCCCAATAATCCATACAATCAGTTATCATGCTATTATCTACGGGTTTTCCCATAAAATAAAGCATTGCAGCGGTAAACTTATTTGCGTCAATATTATTAGGTTTAAACAGTTTTTCATATGCTGACTTTTCAAACTCTGAGCTTTCTTCAGTTATTATTTCATCCCAGGTAATGA
The DNA here is from genome assembly GCA_003564185.1 of Flavobacteriaceae bacterium. Classification (GTDB taxonomy): domain Bacteria; phylum Bacteroidota; class Bacteroidia; order Flavobacteriales; family Flavobacteriaceae; genus Psychroflexus. The sequence continues at coordinate 292 of PXFS01000004.1, read as the reverse complement.
ATGATTTGCTCTTGGTGCCATTTGAGAATCTACTGATTGCAGAAAAAACAACATAAATTAATATTCCACCCAAAGCGGCTATAATGACTGCTCCTATATCCATGATAGTTTATTTAGGTTAGTGTTTTATTGAAGGGATATTAAAAACTAGTTGTGCCCCCTTTTGGGAAAATAACGGTTCAGGGCTTAAGCGGCGAGGCGACCAACTACAATTTGGGCGAAAAACGCAATATCGTCCGCTTGAAGCCCTTGTTATAACATAATTTTATACTCTATCAACATTGCCACACTT
>PXFS01000075.1 GCA_003564185.1 Flavobacteriaceae bacterium | reverse complement strand
GGTTTGATCGCCTTGGGTAATTTCTTCAATTTTAGTAGTTAAATCGAATGTAGCTTGCTCATTTGTTGTGCTTCCTCCAGTTTCGTCATTACAAACGGATAAGCGCTCTGGGGCTTGAATTTCTGGCAAGGGCTCAACAATTAATTTAATAGGTTTTACTCGAAAACACTCAAGTGGGCTGTTGGGATCGGTGACACGTATGTAGACCGTTTGCTCACTTGTTTGACTTTCATAAGCTTCTGGGTTGTTGATTAAATTCCCTGGATTTTGGTTGGTAGCTCCATTAAAAGTAGTGTAATAGTTGATTTCTAATTCATCAACATTATCTACATTTATTAAGACCTCAGGTTCTACTTCCGTTAAATCAAATGTTCTTACGCCTGTTTCATTATCATCGCAAAGCCTAAGCGGTTCTGGATTTTCCAGTTGTGGGCTTGGATAAATAATAAGTTCAAGGGACTCTATGATAATACAACCCGAACCTTCAATTCGAACAAAAATAGTTTGATTTGGATCTACACTGGCATAAGGTGAGGGCAATACATTTTGCCCCGATTCAGCGTCTTGAACGGTTGGGTGAAAAGTGACAGAGTCAATAATATCATTTTCACTACTAATTTCATCCGCTATGGGGTCTAAATCAAATTCATTAAAAAAGCCATCGTTATTGTTATCGCATGCTTCAAGAGGTTCAATATTTATATCTAGGGTAATAACTTCAATGGTAATGACAAATTCCTCTGAGTAACACTCTGCATTTTCTGGAATAAAGGTGTAAGTGTCTGTTTCACTTGGGTTAAATTCAGGCTCCCAAACCCCTTGAATACCGTTATCAGAAATAGTAGGTAATTCAGATAATCCGTCTTCACAGATTTGAGTAGGAATAGAAAATTCTGGGGTTATATCTGGAACAACTTCAATTTCAATTTCAAAAACTTCAGCACATTCGCCCTCTAAAGGGGTAAAGATGTAATTGGTTGTTGTTGTATTGTCTGGTTCTGGCGACCATTCTCCTTCAATACCATTATCAGAGCTGGTAGGTAATTCTAAAAAATCATCTTCGCAGATTAGATTGGGAACAGAAAATTCAGGATCAATTTTTTCATTGACTACTACTTCAACTTCAATTGGTTCTGCACATTGCCCTTCATCTGGGGTAAAGGTATAAGTAGTAGTAGCTGAGTTGTCTGGTTCTGGCGACCATTCTCCTTCAACGCCATTGTCTGAGAGGTTAGGTAATACTATCTCATCTTCTTCGCAGATATCAGTGGGAAAAGAAAACTCAGGTGTAGTGTTTGGAATAACAACCACTTCAATTTCTATAGTTTCAGCACATTCGTCTTCGGCTGGTGTAAAGGTATAGGAAGTGGTGGTTGTATTATCAATTTCTGGCGACCATTCACCAGAAACATCGTTGTCTGAAATTTCGGGTAATGCTAAGGGGTCGTTTTCACAAATTTCACTAGGTAAGGAAAACTCTGGAGTGGTTTCTAAGGTGATTTCAATTTCCACTTCAACAACTTCAATACAGTCCTCCTGATTGTCCTCACTTGGGGTAAAAGTGTAGGTAGTTGTGGTTGTATTATCAATTTCTGGGGGGGTCCATTCACCTTCAATTCCATTCATAGAAGTTGTTGGTAATTCAGGGATGTCATCGGTTTCACAATACGTTAAATCAAAATCAAATGTTGGTGTAATAATTGGATTTACTTCAACTTCTAAGCTTGTTTCTAAGACACACAATTCTTCTTCATCAGGGGTGAAAGTATAGGTGGTTGTAGAGGTATTATCAGGGGCTGGAGACCAAGTTCCGTTAATTCCGTTAAGTGAAGTTGTGGGCAACTCAAGTTCGTCCTCAAAGCAAATAGCTTCAATAGGGTCAAAAAGAGGCAAAGTTTCTGCAAGAACAGTAACGGTGATATCTTGGCTAAACGTTTCACCACACACATCAGCAATAGTTACAGTATAGGTTGTAGTTTCATCTGGAGATAAGGAGGTTTCAGCACTTGTAGGGTTAGAAACTCCATCTAAAGGCTCCCAAGAATAGGTTTCTCCACTAGGAATACTGGCGTCAACTAAAATAGACTCTTCTTCGCAGATGGTCTGATCTTCTAATTGAAGGTTATCTACAAAAGAAATACTATTGAAACAGACTTGATGTAAATTACTAAGTCCTCCCGTTGAGCCTACAAAACCAAAAAAGACTTCATCATCCCCAGAAAAAATATTTTGTTTAACATCAAAATTGAGAGATAACCTTAAGTCGCAATCAAAAAACACATCTATGGTTTGGGTAGCGGCCGTCCAATCAATCTTTACCTCGTAGGATGTTCCATTAGCAATATTTACATTATTAGGGTCGGCTTGAACAGGGCCAGCCAAGTTAAAATTAGCTATATTATGATTAGGGCTACCATCCCGCTGGATAGCAATATGGTCAAAAAAGGGATCTCCGTTATCTCCGTTTTGAAAAGTATCAAACTCAACAATTAAAGAGGGTGAAATGCCTTCATAGCCCAATCCACCTCCAACTCCACCAATTTCAGCTGTAGGAGTATCTTTAAAAACAAGTGCCATACCATCTGCTCCGTTAGGGTTGCTTCCAAAATTGTTTTGGTAATAAACGGTAAAATCTTCATCAAAATCGATAGGGTTATCATACCAAACTCCACCTGCTTGATTTAAAACATCCTGAGTAATAATAAAACAATTGTCTCCTATGTCTTGCGCATCACCAATTAAGGAAGTGTTTAGCTGAGCTTGACCAGAATAAGCAAAAAAAAGAAAGCTTAATAATGTCAATGAATTATAAAAATTTCGGGTACTTTTAAGCATTTATTTTTATTTAATAATCGAGTTTAATCACAAACTAAGTAATTAAATTCTAAGCTGATAAATGTATAAAAAAAAACACAGTCTTAAAATTTTAATAAAACTAATTGTTGAGAAGTCAAAAATAAGCAAAGTCATAATTTATCAGGCATTTGTTTATATCTTGATCAATCTTCTAAATTTTCTATTGATTAATTGAAAGTTAGAAAATTATATAAATTAGAATTTACAGGCTATATTATCATTTAGACAAACCCACTTAAAAAGTTGAGCTTAACCATTTAATTTTAATTATTTTTGTCGAAAATCAAAGATGTATATATATAATGTAACCATCAATGTGCAAGAAGGGGTTATTCAGCAAGAATGGTTGAAATGGATGCGCAATGAACATTTACCGGCCATGTTAGCTACGGGTAAGTTTGTAAAAGCACTAATGACTAAAGTAATGGTAGAAGAACCCATGGGTGGAATTACCTATTCTGTGCAGTATTTTACTAAAAACAAAGCCAGCTTAGAGCGCTATTTGAACGAAGACGCAGAAAGTTTGAGAGCGCAGGGAAGTAAATTTTCTCCTTATATCGTTGTCTTTAGAACTGAATTGCAAGTAGTAGAAGAATTAGAAGCAGTAAAATAAGCAGTTTACAGTTGCACTAACAAACTTTAATTTTTAGAATGAAACCATTGAAAAAAAACTATTCTAATAAAGAAAATAAAAATCAGGTTAGAGCCAAGAAGAATCTTGGTCAACATTTTTTAAAAGATGAAAAAATAGCCCAAAAAATAGCCGATTCTGTGGTTTACGATGCTGTAGACCATATTTTGGAAATAGGTCCTGGTATGGGAGTTTTAACCCAGTTTTTACTGAATTACAATACGCCAGTGGCTGCTATGGATATAGACAAAGAGTCCATTGCCTATTTAAATGATGTTTTTCCTCTTGATTTAACCACAGAACAATCAAGGCTTTTACAAGTTGAGGAAGACGATTTTTTAAAGGTAGACCTAAATTCATTTTTAGGAGAAAAAAACTGGGCTATTGTTGGAAATTTTCCTTACAATATCTCCTCTCAAATAGTTTTTAAAACCCTAGAAAAAAGGCACCAAATCCCCCTTTTTGCTGGAATGTTTCAAAAAGAAGTAGCTCAACGCATTTGTGCTGCGCCAGGGAGCAAGGCCTATGGTATATTATCTGTTCTTTGTAAAGCGTTTTACGAAACGGAATACTTGTTTACCGTTCACCCACAATCATTCAACCCTCCACCAAAAGTACAAAGTGGAGTAATGCGAATGATTAGAAAGAAAAATTTTCAATTGGAATGCGATGAAAAATTATTGTTTCAAGTGGTTAAAACCGCCTTTGGGCAGCGAAGAAAAACACTTCGAAATAGCTTAAAAAGCTTTCAACTTTCCGACGCATTAAAATTAGATGCTATATTTGCAAAGCGCCCAGAGCAACTAGAGGTTACTGAATTTATTCAGTTGACACAAAAAATACAAGCCGATGCCGTTTCAAATTGATAGAAGCTTAATAGAGAAAATTCAATTTTTGATTGAAGAAAAAAACAATCAGGAATTATTGTTGCATTTGGAAGATTTGCACCATGCAGATATTGCTGAAGTGTTAGAGGAACTTAACCTTGAGGAGGCTACTTACATCATTAAATTACTGGAGAGCGACAAGACCTCTGAGGTTTTAATGGAGCTAGATGTTGCGGATCGAGAAAAAATCTTAAGCAACTTAAACGCTAAAGAAATTGCTAGCGAAATTCAAGAAATGGACACCGATGATGCCGCCGATATCGTGGCTGAATTATCGGAAGAGCTAAAGGAAGAGGTCATTCACCAAATTGAAGACCAACAATTTGCTAATGATATAGTTGAGCTTTTACGTTATGATGAAAATTCTGCAGGGGGCTTGATGGCAAAAGAGCTAATAAAAGTAAATGAAAACTGGAGCGTAACAGGATGCATGAGCGAAATGCGCGCACAAGCAGAAAATGTAACTCGTGTACATTCTATTTATGTGGTAGATAACAAAGGAAAACTCAAAGGTAGGTTATCTTTAAAAGATTTAATTACCGCACCTAGTGATGCACACATTGAAGATGTATATATTGATAAAGTAGATTATGTAAATTTGCATACGGAGGGTGAAGAGGTAGCCAGAATCATGCAGAAATATGATTTGGAAGCCATTCCTGTAGTAGACGAATTAAAACGTTTAGTAGGAAGAATTACTATTGACGATATGGTTGATTTTATCCGAGATGAGGCCGAAAAAGATTATCAAATGGCTGCAGGTATCTCTGAAGATATTGATGCAAGTGCCAATATTTGGGAAATGACTAGAGCAAGATTGCCATGGCTAATTCTTGCTTTATTAGGTGGATTTATAGCCGTTAAAGTAGCTGGACAGTTTGAAAGTGCTATGGCACAGTACGGTGTACTTTTCTTTTTTACCCCACTTATAGCCGCTATGGCTGGTAATGTTGGAGTACAATCTTCTGCAATTATTGTTCAAGGCTTAGCTAATGGGAGTTTAACCGGGTCTATTTGGTATAGACTAGCCAAAGAAGTATCTTTAAGTCTATTAAATGGAGTAGTGTTAGGAATTATTTTGTTTTTTGGTTCCCATTTTTTATTGGGTCATGAGTACATTATTGGACTTACCGTGTCTATTTCCCTGATTAGCGTAATTTTAATAGCTTCCCTAATTGGTACATTTGTTCCCATTATCTTAGACCGCTATAAAATAGACCCAGCATTAGCTACTGGGCCATTTATTACTACTTCTAATGATATTTTTGGACTTCTAATCTTCTTTAGTATTGCTAAGGTTATTCTTGGATTCTAACTTTACTCATTTTCACTTTTCTTACTTTTCTTTTTCATCTCCTCTCCAATTTGACTTGAAGCAGTAAAAGAAGCAATCATATCATTAAGCATCTGGCTACCTGCTTGAGGGGAATTAGGTAATAAAATCAAGTTAGAATTATTTTCTGTACCTACTGCTTGAAGTGTGTCATAATGCTGTGTAACCACAATTAATGCCGAAGCTTCTTGAGAGTTGATACCTACTTTGTTAAGCACTTCAACACTTTCCTCTAAACCGCGAGCAATTTCTCTTCGCTGATCAGCAATACCTTGTCCTTGTAAGCGTTTACTTTCTGCTTCAGCACGGGCTTTGGCTACAATTTTAATACGTTCTGCTTCCGCTTCAAATTCGGCAGCTACTTTTTCACGCTCAGAAGCATTAATACGGTTCATGGCTTGTTTAACTTGTTCGTCTGGATCAATATCTGTTACAAGCGTTTTGATAATGTCATATCCATAATCGGTCATGGCATCATTAAGTTCAGATTTTACTGCGTTAGCTATATCGTCTTTTCGTTCAAAAACATCGTCTAATCGCATTTTAGGCACTTCGGCACGAACCACGTCAAATACATAAGATGTTATCTGTGCACTTGGACTTTCTAATTTATAAAAAGCATCGTATACCTGTGTTTTCACTACCTGGTATTGAACAGATACTTTCAAACCTACAAAAACATCGTCTTTGGTTTTGGTTTCAACAATAACGTCTAACTGCTGAACTTTCAAATTTATTCTACCTGCTACACGATCTATAATAGGAATTTTGAATTGCAAACCCGAGTTTCGTACACTATTAAAGCGACCAAAGCGCTCAAGAACAGCTGAAGTTTGCTGCCTAACCACAAAGATGGCACCTAATACAAGTAAGGCAAAAACAACGAGTAGTACTACTGTAAAAATTGAAGACATAATATTTAGTTTTAATTTGGATAAAAATACATTTTAAATCTGAAATTCAGTAGATAAATTAAAATGATTTAAGATTTTAAACACAACCTCTTAACTTGATTTTTTCACTGTCAAAAACATCCCTCATTTCAATAACTATATCTTCAAAATCATTGAATAGACAATATATTCTATTTCAATAATACAGATTGAAATAATTTATAGATGCGTTTGTATTCATCTAACCAAGAACTTGCTGTTTTAAACCCATGATCTTCAATGGGGTAAATAGCCATTTCCCAATTTTCTTTTTCTAATTCAATCAGCCGTTGGCTTAGCCTTACTACATCTTGAAAATGAACGTTCACGTCTAAAATTCCGTGGGCCATGAGTAAATGACCCTGTAAACCTTCAGCAAAATAAATGGGACTTGACTTTCGGTAAGCTTCGGGGTCAAGTTTTGGTTCATTCAAAATGTTTGAGGTATACGCATGATTGTAATGAGCCCAGTCGGTTACAGACCTTAGTGCAGCACCGGCTTGAAATACTTCAGTCTCCTTAAACATAGCCATGAGGGTAATAAAACCCCCATAACTTCCTCCATAAATACCTACTTTATTAGAATCAATTCCATGTTCTTCAATTAAAAATTGAACCGCATCTACATGATCGTCCAAATCTTTACCTCCCATATGTCTATAAATGGAAGTACGCCAATCTCTACCATAACCTGCAGATGCATTGTAATCAATGTCAATAACTGTGTAGCCCTCTCTAACTAGCTTTTGATGAAACATAAATTCCCTAAAATAAGTAGACCACCATTGATGCGCATTCTGTAAATATCCTGCCCCATGCACAAAAACTACGGCTGCGTTATTTTTGGTTTCCTCTTGAGGAAGATAAAGACGTGCATGTACTTCTTCTTGGTCTCTATTTGAAAAAGTAATGATTTCTGGAGCTTGAAATTGAAGTGCTTTAAAAGCCTCGGAAACGCCATTTGTAAGTGGTTTGGCTTTTGCTGAAGGCGAATTCTTTTGAAGGTAAATCTCCCAAGGAGAAGTAGCCGAAGAAAAATTGATCGCCAAGGTCTTTTCATCTGGCGAAAGCTGAGCTAAATTGCTTCCATGCATGGAAGTGATTGCTTTCGGATCGCCACCCTCAATAGGAAGTTTATAAAAATGACGAAGGCCAGGATGAGCCTCTGAAGAAGTAAAATACCAGTATTTTCCGTTAGCTGAAACCTGCGGATCAAAAACTTCAAAAGCCCCTTTGGTTAATTGTTTTTTCTCTTTTGAATGTACATCAAGCACATATAAATGGGAATAACCAGAAGCCTCCGATTGAAAATATATTTGATTTGTACCAGGTAGCCAATCCAACACTCCGCTTCCCCCATAAGCATTAATTCCCGGGCCACCTATCCATGCTTCATCCTTTTGATGGTCTAGTACTTCTAATTGTTCTCCTTTCAATAAAACAATCCAACGCTGCTTATTGTCAGAGCTGCGGACATCTATAACGGCTAAGTTTCCTTCATGATTATAGACGGGAGCTGAATAACTTAGGCTTCTTTTCCAATTTGACCAATCTTGGTTGGGATAGTCTTCGGTGAATTTTGGCAGTTGGTTTTTATCGGGTAAATTTAAGCTCAATGGGATGAGGGTATCTTTTTTAAAATCATAATAATGCAATTGATAAATAGACTTAGCATTACCTACCTTAGGCCGGGCATTTAAGTTTTCTGTATATCCTGATGCATCTATATAATTAGGAACTTTGGTGGCTTGAGCAGATTCCGACTTTTGTAAAACTACGTAAGCTGATCTTGCCTTTGGAGAAATTGAAATATCCCTCAAATTCCAATCGCCTAAATAAAATTCAAATTTGGTTGACTGCGCTTCTTTTCTTGCATTCTTCTGAATTTCATCCTCTTCCTTTTGCTTTCTAACTTCACTCAGCAACTTTAAGTTTTCTTCTTCTAGCCATTTTTCTTTTGCAGATTTCTCTTTCTTTGAATCACTTTTATTACCACTTTTAAAGTTAGTGAGTTGTTTGAGTTTGCCTTGCTTCAGCTGGTAGAGATACATGTTGCTTTGCATTCTAAAGACAATTTCATTATCGTTAATAAATTTCGCCTGATGAACAGCATTCGGCAATTCTAATAGAGTTTCTGTTTCCCCTTTTTTGATGTCATAAAGTTGAAGTTTATTTTGTGAAGTGTGAACACGTAAACTTCGCTTTGCGTTGTATAAACGCTTTTCATTACTTGCTATAAAAGCCTCATTTCTATGAATTTTTTCCACTTTTTCAGTGCTTGTATGGAGTTGAAAAAGTGAGTCGGTGGAAGTTGTTTCATGCCGATCTGAATAGAAGAGGTGTTCACCTTTCTCATCCCACCCCAATAGGGATGGAGAAACTCCCATCCATGAGGGAGCTTGCATAATAGTTTCTAATTTAATTTCTTGACCTTGAAGGAATTGAAGACTTGTAATAAACAGCAAAAAAGTCCAAATTGATTTATTCATGAGATTAATTTTGATTTGGAAAAGTAAACATTTATTGCTTTTTGAAAAATAAGAATATAGAGAATTTAAGATTAATATTTCCTAGTATACTTGTTGTTAGGTGGTTACAATATTTTAAAGTAACTCTTGATGATCTGAAAACGAAACATATAGTTAAATAACTGTTTTTATAGTTGTATAACTAAAAAAATAGTTTACATTTGTTGAAAATATATTTTACATGCAGAAATTAACCTCAAAAGAAGAAGAAGTAATGCGCGCTTTATGGAAGCTGGAGAAGGCTTTTGTAAAAGAAATTTTACCTGAATTAGACGAAGAACTGCATTACAATACAGTTTCTACTATTGTTAGAAATTTAGAAGACAAGGACTATGTGGGGCATCAAGCTTTTGGAAAGACGCATCAATATTTCCCGTTGATTAACCGAGAGGAATATTCTAAAACGGTGGTGAATTCTACTGCGCAAAAGTTTTTTGAAGGTTCGTATAAAAATTTGGTTTCGTTTTTTGCTAAGGAAGAGAAAATTAGCACCAAAGAGCTAAGAGAGATCATTGATTTAATTGAAAAAAACAAAAGCTAATGGAATTTTTCATCTACTTAATTAAAGTCAGTGGATTATTAGCTTTATTTGGATTGAGTTATTGGTCTTTGTTGCGAAAAGAAAGCTTCAAAAATTTCAACAGGAAATTCTTGCTTTTTGGTTTACTTCTTAGTTTTTTCTTGCCTTTGCTTCAACTGGAAACGATAGAATTTGTTGAGGCTGAACCAAAAGAGGCTATGGTTATTGAATCTTCCAAGTATAAAGCGACTAATTTTCAGCTAAATTCAGTAGAACAAAACAAAACAACTTCTCCTACAGAACCCCCCAAGGAAATTCCGTGGAGCTTTGTTTTCTTTGGTATTTACATACTTGGTGTTATTTTTATGACCCTGAAATTAAGTAAGCAATTTTTTGCTTTGAGGAAGCTACTTCAAACGGCAACAAAATTTAAAATGGATGGTGTTGTCCATTACCAATGCAAACAATCAATTAATGTTTTTTCGTTTTTTAATGTAGTTATTTATTGTCCAAATACATTGGATGAGGCGACTTTAAAAAGTGTGTTAGCGCATGAATATGTGCATGTTAAACAAAGACATTCTTTTGACTTAATGCTGGCTAACTTGGCTCAATTAGTAATCTGGTTTAATCCATTGATGTATTTCTACCGAAAAATGTTGGATGAAAATTTAGAATTTATTGCCGATCAAGAAACTGTGGAGAGTTTAGCGAATAAAAAACAATACCAATATACTTTACTCCACTTTGTACAACCCGACCAGCCCGCTTTGGTAGGTCATTATTTTTTTAAAAATTCAACTATTAAAACAAGAATTATGATGTTAAACAAGCAAAAATCCCCAAGCATTTACCGGTTGAAATCGGTTGTGATTATTCCTATCCTAATTACTTTTATTGCCTTGTTTCAAGTAGAAACGGTGGCTATGCAGGTGGGAGAAAAAAAGCATTCTGAAACTCAGAAAAGCAAGATTTCAACTTCTTTCAGCTTTAGTGTTTTAGTAACGGCTACAACAACGGATGATGAATTAAATGAATTTGTTGAAATTTTCAAAAAAGATGATATTGATCTTAAATTCTCAAAAGTTAAGCGAACTAAAAAAGGAGAAATAAAAAGAATAAAGATTCAAATGAATAATGCTGATAACAGCATAAATTCTGAAAAACAGGTTAAAGGGAACAAGCCTATTTCTCCTATAGAATTGAAAGTCTTTATGCCTGAAAATTCAAATGAAAAAGAATTTCAAATTAGCCCTAAGATTTCTAACACCAATGAAGCTAATAAAGATCAAGCTTACGATGACTGGAAAGTAATTAGGAATGAAGTTGACAAAGTTGTTTTTAATAACAAAGAACTTTCTTTTAAAGAGGAATATGTAATTAAAAATTTAAGTGTCAAAAAATTTGATAATGGTGTGGCATATCTTGAGGGTGATCTTGAAGAAGTTCCAAATGCTCTAAAACACCTTGTTTCTTACAAAATTCTTAACGCAAAAGACGAAAATGATACTGGAAAGTATTATGTGCTAAAAGAGAGTGATGAGGAAAATGAAAAATATAAATTGATGGCTGTTGCTAGTAAAACTATTACAACATCATCTCCTAAAAAAGATAGTGAATTTTCAACAAATGAGGAACTTCAAACTATTTCAGGAATTAAAACTTTAGAGAACATTACTAAAGATTCATCCGAAGAAGACATTCAAGTTTTTGCTCAACAATTTAATGAAGAAGCTAATATAAATCTTAATATTGAAAAATTGAAAAGAAACAAAGCGGGAGAAATCACCTCTATTGAAATTAACTTGATAGATGATAATACAAATTCTAAAACCGTTCATAAACAGCAATCCAACAAAGGAATAACTCCTATATTGCTTGAAAAGAAAAGTAAAGGAGATAAAGATATTTTCGTGATTAGTGGAACTAAAGAGAGAAAAACTGAAAAAGAAAGAAAAACTTTTTTTGTTACAGATCAAGGAGTAGAAATTATCGCTGATAAACAAGATGTCAATGCTTCCGTAAACATTACCCCCTCTTTATCAGATCAACAGAACATTTTATATGTAGTTGATGGGAAAGAGGTTTCAAAAGAGCGTTTTAAAAAATTAAATCCTTCAGATATTAGCGAAGTAAAAGTGGAAAAAGACTCCACTTCATTTCCCAACAAAGATGTGGATGGCATTATATTCATTACAACCAAAAAAGATAAAAACAATGATGCAAGTCTTTTACTTCAGAAAAATAATAAAATTCCTTGGGAGCTTTTAGACCAAAAAGAAGACTTGCAAGGTTTAATGAAATACTTCAATCTTTTAGATGATCAAATAAAAAGCGATTTTTACAATGATTTATTAGAAAACAAGGACGCTTTTAAAATTTTAAAAAACGACCAATTAACGGATGAAAATGAACTTAAAAACTTAGATTACAAAGACATTCTTTCCATAAAAAAAATAGAAAAAAGCAACACAATTAAAATTGAAACCAAAAAAAATACAGTTGTTCCAGAACCACCAACCCCACCAACACCACCCAGTCCAGAAAAGCCTTAATAAAGATAGAATTAGTCAATTTAGCTTGCATAATCTTCTGTTTATGCAGGCTTTTTTACTTTCTAAAATCAATTAATAGGCGGTTAAGAATTTCGAAAAAATGATTTCATGTTAAAAAATTGAAATACTTTTGCGTTATGAGTTATCCATTTTTAAGTAAAATCAATGAGCCTAGTCAGCTAAAGCAATTAAGCCTTGAAGAACTCCACTTAGTAAAGGAAGAACTAAGAGCTTTTATCATTGATGTAGTTTCTACTAAAGAAGGACATTTAGGCGCTAGTTTAGGCGTGGTTGAACTAACTCTAGCTTTACATTATGTATTTCACACACCCAACGACCTTTTGGTTTGGGATGTTGGTCACCAAGCTTACGGCCATAAAATCTTAACAGGAAGAAGGGATGTTTTTCATACCAACCGACAAAAAAATGGAATCTCAGGATTTCCTAAACGAAGCGAAAGTAAATTTGATGCTTTTGGAGTAGGGCATAGTTCGACATCAATTTCTGCAGCACTAGGAATGGCCATCGCCTCTCAATTAAAAGGCGATTTTAACAAGCAGCATATTGCGGTGATTGGCGATGCGTCTATTGCTGCAGGAATGGCTTTTGAAGGGCTCAACCACGCGGGCGTAACCGATGCTAATTTAATTGTTATTTTAAACGATAACTCCATAGGAATCGATCCTAGTGTAGGCGCGCTTAAAAATTACTTGACCAAAGCTAAAGTTGGTCATAAGCCACAGCAAGATAATATCATTGAAGCCTTAAATTTTACTTATAAAGGTCCAGTAGATGGACATGATTTAGAAGCTTTAATCCAAGTTTTAAAGGAATTAAAGCAAAATAAAGGGCCACAGTTTCTTCATGTGATTACTAGAAAAGGCAAAGGCCTGAAAAAAGCTGAAGAAAATCAAGTGAAATACCACGCACCAGGTAAATTTGATAAAAACACAGGTGAATTACTCCCAAAGGATAATCTGAATTTACCTCCTAAATTTCAAGATGTTTTTGGACTGACTTTAGTAGAACTAGCCCAAAATAACGAAAAAATTGTTGGCATTACTCCAGCCATGCCCACAGGGAGTTCGTTAAAATATATGATGGAAGCTTTTCCCGAACGTGCTTTTGATGTGGGAATTGCAGAGCAGCATGCGGTGACTTTTGCGGCAGGTTTAGCCACCCAAGGTAAACGTGTTTTTTGTTCCATTTACTCTACGTTCTTACAACGCGCCATGGATCAAGTCATTCACGATGTGGCCTTACAAAATTTACCTGTTATTTTCTGTATAGATCGCGCTGGCTTAGTAGGAAACGACGGCGCTACTCACCACGGTGTTTTTGATGTTGCTTTACTCAAAAGTATTCCTAATATAATTATAGCCAATCCAAGCAATGCTATCGATTTAAGGAATATGCTTTATACTGCTTCTTTGGGATTGAGCAACCCGATAGCTATCAGATACCCACGAGGAAGAGGTAAAATTAAAGACTGGCAGCAGGCGTTCGAAAAAATTGAAATTGGAAAAGCAGTTGAATTAAAACGGGGAAATCGACTTGCCATTCTCAATTTTGGTCATTTACTGCCTCAAGTTGAATCGGCTGTCAATTCACATCAACAAAAAGATGAAATAGGCTTATACGATATGCGTTTTGCGAAACCCTTAGATTTTGATAGACTAAACCAAATTTTCTCCACCTATCAGGACCTAATTACTATTGAAGACGCTGCTGTGGAAGGAGGCTTTGGTCAATCTGTACAAGCCTATGCGCAAGCTAAAGGTTTTACTGGAAAAATTGAAAAACTTGGCATTCCAGACTACTTTATCGACCACGGTAGTACGGAAGAGCTGCATAATGAAGTAGGAATAAGCAGTACTCAGATTACTCAGAAAATTGATTTTTTATTGAAGTAATAAGGATAGAAGATTTAGCAAAGTACACGACAAAAATCGATGTTCGTCAAATCAGTTCTGCCCTATCCCTATCCCGTATAAATTTACTTTGTATTTCACGGGACAAGAAAGAGCCTGATTTCCCTTGATTTCTCCCTTTACCCTGTTAAATAATGCAACGCATTACGCAAAGCGTAT
>PXFS01000102.1 GCA_003564185.1 Flavobacteriaceae bacterium | reverse complement strand
TGAAGGGCTCGAACTTGAAACAAGATTGAAAAACGTCACAACTAATTAAATAAAATTTGGAAAATTTTCGGGGGCTCGAACTGACATTTGGGTTTCATTACAGCAAGATTCCGTATAAAATTTTCTTAGGAAAATTTTTACGGAATGACAGGTCAGTGAGGGTGAAGGAAAATTTTTGCGGCATGACAAGTCAACGAGGGTGGGTGAAGTTTTCTGGAATGACAGGTCAATAGGGGTGAGAGTTTGTTGCACCGAGGAACGGGCTTTCTCGACACTCTAATCAGATTTTGCTTTTTAGGTTTTCTTTTGTCATGATGAAAATACTTAGAGGTAAAATTTGTAATAGTTAGCTAATTTACCTACATGTTTATTTATAACGCTACAAAAACTATACAATTCAATAATTAACAAGCAATTTCCTATAAATGGGTGAACTTATTCTTATATTGCTTTTTTACCAAAATTTCAAAAATGCGATTATTACTTTTATTACTGGTTTCTTTTACTTTTTTTAATGCAAATGCTCAACTGTTACAAGATGATTTTGAAGGGAATTCTACAATTTCATCATGGAATGGAGATGACTGTATTATTGTTTATCCTTTTGAAAATCCATTTCAGTCAGGGATCAATACTTCCTCAAATGTGTTGATGTATCATGATGTTGGAGGGCAATACGCTAATGTTTTTTTTGATTCTTTTAATCCTATTATTCTAAACGAAGATAGCGTATTTACACTTAAATTATATGTTCCTTCAGAAGGTATTACAGGGAACCAACCCAACCAAATTTCTTTGAAATTACAAAACAATACTATGGGGGCACCATGGTCTACCCAATCAGAAATCATTAAATTTATTGAACTTGACCAATGGCAAGAAGTTAGTTTTGATTTTGCAAATGATGATTACATCAATTTAGATCCTGAATCTCCAAACCCGCTTGATAGAACAGACTTTAACCGAGTTCTTTTGCAAATAAATGGTGAAGATAATAATGATGAAGTTCTTGCTTATATAGATGACTTCCACTTTGAAGGAGGTGAAGCAGACGACGATGGTGGTGGTGATGGTGACCATGAAGACCCTGTTTATGATGAACTTGTTTGGTCTGATGAATTTGACCAAGATGGAGCGGTAAACTCTGATAAATGGTACCACCAAACTATCCTACCCCTTGGAGATTCTTGGTTCAATAATGAAATACAACATTATACAGATCGCATAGAAAATTCCTATGTGGAAGATGGTATTCTGAGTATTGTAGCTATTAATGAAACTTATACAGATCAAGGGGTGACTAAAGAACATACCTCAGCCCGTTTAAATTCTAAATTTGCATTTACATATGGAAGGGTAGAAGTAAAGGCTAAACTTCCAACAGGTGTTGGTACTTGGCCAGCGATTTGGACGCTCGGAAAAAACATTCAAGAAATTGACACCTATTGGGATAATGAAGGTTATGGAACAACCCCTTGGCCTGCCTGTGGCGAAATTGATATTATGGAGCATTGGGGGCATAATCAAAATTTTATCCAAAGTGCAATGCATACGCCCTCAAGCTATGGGGGGACAGTAAATCATGGAGGACAAATGATTCCTACAGCTTCAACAGAATTTCATGTGTATGCCTTAGACTGGTATGAAGATAGAATGGTTTTTAGTGTTGATGACGTAGTTCACTATGTTTATGAGCCAGAGGTTCAAAATGCAGATACTTGGCCTTTTGATGAGGATCAATTTATTTTATTAAATTTTGCCATTCAACCTAGTATACATCCTAACTTCACTGAAGATTCTATGGATATTGAATACGTAAGAGTGTATCAAGAATCTACCATGAACACGGAAGAGTTTACCAAAGGTGAACCGCTTATCATTGCTCCTAATCCTGTTCAATCTATGTGTGAAATTCAAGTAGATGAGATTGAATTAAATTCAGAAATTCTAATTTATAACAGCCAGGGAAGAAAAATAGATCAAATTAAATTGAATCAAATACAAACGAAAGTTGACATGCAAAACTATCCCAAAGGCGTTTATATGTTCAAGCACATTTCAGCAAATAATCCTAAAACTTATAAAATCATTAAAAATTAATTATTACTAGGTATATTCCTATTAAGAATTAACAAAGCTCCGTAAATTTTCAAATTTACGGAGCTTATCTATAAATTAACACAGTATATCAACTTCTAAGCTGTTTAAAAAATTCCCATAAACACACCCCAACAGAAACAGCAATATTAAGTGAATGTTTTACTCCCAATTGAGGGATTTCAATAACTTCATTTGATAAACTAACTACTTCTTGTGCTACTCCTTTTACTTCATTACCAAATACAAGTGCGTATCTTTTGGCCTGACAAACTTTTACTTTTTCTAATGAAGTAGAATTTTCAGCTTGTTCAATACTAATGATTTCAACGTCTTCATTTTTTAATTTCTTTATAAGGTTTAGCGTATCATCAACATATTCCCAGGCAACGTTATCCGTAGCTCCTAAAGCTGTTTTTCTTATGTCTTTATGCGGGGGAGTTGCTGTAATTCCACATAAATAGATTTTTTCAATTAAAAACGCATCTGATGTCCTAAACACAGAGCCTATATTGTTTAAACTTCGTACATTATCTAATATAACTATAATTGGAGTTTTAGATGCATTCTTAAACTCCTCTACCGTTTTTCTATCTAACTCAGCGTTTTTTAGCTTTCGCATAATAACTATTTTTTGCAAAAATCAGTATTCTAAATAGACTTACCAATTTCAGCTGAAAAATATTTTATAAATTAATTTTTTCGACTAATTTTAAAGATATGCTAATCAAGTATCAATAATCCCTTAGACTATTAACATATTACCAAATAAAATAAATTTAAGTAATAATTTTTTAAAACTTATAATATGTTTATTTTTGAGCAACAATTCTAAATCAATAACCACATGGATATAAAATTCAATAAAAACGAAGACTTTAATAAATTAAAAGTATCTGACTTAAACAGTAGATTAAAAAAAATCTACTTAGGTGGTGGTGAAAAACGAATTGAAAAACTTCATAGTAAGGGAAAAATGACCGCTAGAGAGCGTATTGATTTTCTTTTAGATGATGCCAAAGCAGCTATAGAAATAGGAGCTTTTGCTGGAGATGGAATGTATGCAGAGCATGGTGGTTGTCCATCTGGTGGTGTTGTTGTAAAAATAGGTAATGTATCAGGTAAAAAAGTTATTGTAGTAGCTAATGATGCTACTGTAAAGGCAGGAGCTTGGTTTCCTATAACCGGTAAAAAGAATTTACGTGCTCAAGAAATTGCTATTGAAAATAAACTTCCAATTATATATTTAGTGGATAGCGCAGGTGTTTACTTGCCTATGCAAGATGAAATTTTTCCAGATAAAGAACATTTTGGAAGAATTTTTAGAAATAATGCCATCATGAGCAGTATGGGGATTACTCAAATTGCCGCTGTGATGGGGAGTTGCGTTGCTGGAGGTGCTTACTTGCCCATCATGAGTGATGAAGCCTTAATTGTAGAAAAAACAGGAAGTATTTTCTTAGCGGGTAGTTATTTAGTAAAAGCTGCCATTGGTGAAACTGTAGATAATGAGACTTTAGGAGGAGCAACTACCCATTGTGAAATTAGTGGGGTTACCGACTACAAAGCAAAGGATGACCAAGATGCTTTGGAAAAAATTAAAACTATTGTTGACAAAATAGGGGATTTTGAAAAAGCAGGTTTTAATCGAAAAAAGCCAGTATTACCAAAACTTAATCAAGAGGATATTTTTGGCATTCTTCCTGAAAAAAGAAGCGACCAATACGATATGATGGAAATCATTCACCGGTTAGTTGATGATTCCGCTTTTGAAGAATACAAAGAAGGTTTTGGAAAAACAATTATTACAGGATATGCCAGAATTGATGGTTGGTCTGTTGGAATTGTGGCAAATCAAAGGAAAATTGTTAAAACCAAAAAAGGCGAAATGCAGTTTGGAGGTGTTATTTACAGTGATTCGGCAGATAAAGCTACGCGATTTATTGCCAACTGTAATCAAAAGAAAATTCCACTGGTGTTTCTACAAGACGTAACTGGTTTTATGGTAGGTAGCAAAAGTGAACATGGGGGAATTATTAAAGATGGGGCTAAAATGGTAAATGCCGTCAGTAACTCTGTTGTTCCTAAATTCACCATAGTAATTGGAAATTCTTACGGGGCTGGTAATTATGCCATGTGTGGAAAAGCCTATGATCCTAGGTTGATTGTTGCCTGGCCTAGTGCAGAATTAGCTGTTATGAGCGGAAATTCTGCTGCTAAAGTTTTACTTCAAATTGAAACTGCTCGTTTAAAAGCAAAAGGTGAGAAAATTGACGAATCCAAAGAAAAAGAATTATTTGATTCAATTAAAAATAATTATGATGAGCAAACAAGTCCATACTATGCTGCTGCTCGTCTTTGGACAGATGCAGTTATTAATCCTTTAGACACACGTAAATGGATATCAAATGGCATTGAAGTTGCAAATCATGCACCTCTCGATAAAAAATTTAATTTAGGCGTTATTCAAACTTGATTCTACAATTTATTCAATTGTTGAAGTCCTTTTATTCTTTATTAAATTTTCAAATAATCAGTTATTATCCTTTACATTTGCTGAAAATTGTTAACAATGAGAAATTTATCAACTGCAGAATGGAAAAAAGAAATACAGCAAGAGGATGCTGTAATTATTGATGTGAGAACTCCAGAAGAATACAATAACGGTTATATTCCTCAATCAAAATTGATTAATATTCAAAATCCTTCAGGTTTTACGGAAGCTATTGAAGCCTTAGACAAAACTAAGCCGTATTATATTTATTGTCGCTCTGGAAAACGAAGTATGTTAGCTTGTCAAGTAATGGAAAATCTAGGTTTTTCAGAAGTTGCCAATTTAAATGGTGGAATACTAGACTGGGACGGTGAAATAAAACAACCTTAATATGAAGTATCTATTCATTGTTGCTGTTCTTTTTTCGTTTTTTTCTGAAATTAATGCACAAGTTACTCTATTAAATGCGGATGAAGTTCAAGAAATTATCAAGCAAAAGGAAGTTGAATTAATTGATGTTAGAACAGTAGAAGAATTTAATGAAAACTATATTGAAGGCGCTCATAATTTGATTTATGATGAAGATTTTGAAGAAAAGGTCAAGCATTTAGATCCCTCCAAAACCATAGTAGTTTATTGTCAATCTGGTAACCGAAGTCAAGAATGTACAAGGTTGATGCAAGATTTTGGATTTTTAAAAATCATTGAACTTGAGGGTGGTCTTGAACAATGGATGTTAGAAGGAAAACCTACGCAATCTAATGAGGGAGATGCAATACAAAATCACCCTAAAAGCAATTGAGAAAATATTTTATTCATATCATTTTGTTGTCTGTATTGATTTCTTGTCAACACCAAGAAAAAAAAGAAGGCTGGTCTAGCTACAATACTCCTTACTATCAAATCGAGTATCCAGATAACTTTGAGTTTGTAAAAAAAGGACAACATAACGAAGCGGGCGATAAGATGCTTCAGCAAGCTGAATTTTTCTTATACCTTAATGATTCAATATCTCAATTGAACAATCAATTTCAGGCAAATTTAAATTTATTAATTCAAGACTTGAAAGGTTTAAATTACACCTTAGATGAATTTGCTCAAATGTCTGAAGAACAAGTGGTGAAATTAATTCAAGACTCAGAAATTTTGGAAAGTGTTCCCTTTTCAACATATCACAAAATCAAGTATAAAGGAAAATTAGATGACCGTATCATTTACTTTCATCAGCACTACCAGCTTAAAAATGAAAAAGCTTTTATTCTTACTTTTTCGGCTTTAAAAGAAGACTTTACTACCTATCAACCAATTATTGAAAAAATCTTTGAAAGCTTCAAAGTAAAATAGCACTTACAAATCCTATCTCAATTTACTTTAATCTGCTAGTGTTTATCTATATTTGTAGAATAATCTTTTGAAGTAAATGACAATCGAATTTTTTAAATATCAAGGAGCTGGTAATGACTTTGTAATGATTGATTACCGAAATCAAAACTATGAACTATCATCAGATCAAGTAGCTTTTTTATGTCATCGCCGTTTTGGTGTTGGAGCAGATGGATTGATTTTACTCAAAGATTCAAATGATTGTGATTTTGAAATGATTTATTACAATTCGGATGGGAACTTAAGTAGCATGTGTGGAAATGGAGGGAGGTGCATTGTTGCTTTTGCTCATTACCTAGGAGTTATTCATGAGGAATGTGAATTTGATGCTGTTGATGGAAAGCATAAAGCACATATTTTAAAAGATGGTAATATAAGACTTCAAATGCAAAATGTTGGAGAAATTATAGATAACGAGCATCAATTGTTTTTAAACACTGGTTCACCTCATCATATTGAATTTATTTCAAATGTTGATTCCATTGATGTAAATTTGGAGGGGGCAAAAATTAGGAATTCTCAATTGTACGGAAAAGAAGGTAGTAATGTTAATTTTGTAGAATGCAATTCGAAAGCAATTAAAATGCGAACCTATGAGCGTGGTGTTGAAGCTGAAACCTTAGCTTGTGGTACAGGTGTTACCGCCGCAGCATTGGCTGCCAATTATAAAGGGCTTATTAGTTCAACCTCCATTCCAGTTCAAGCCAAAGGAGGGGAGCTTAAAGTTGAATTTAAAAAAGATGATGTTAACCTCTACTACGACATTTGGTTGAGTGGCCCTGCTACATTAGTTTTTCAAGGGAAGATAACATGTTAACATTAACTGGGGAATACATACAATTAAGAGCTTTAGAGCCAGAAGATATCGATTTTCTGTTCACTACAGAGAATAACGAAGACTTATGGTATTTGAGTTATACCAATAAGCCATTTTCTAGAAATTCATTAATGTGCTACATAAAAGAACAAGCCAATCAAGATATTTATCAGGCTAAGCAATTAAGATTAGTGATTTCTGATGCACAAAAGACACCCCTTGGCTTAATTGATTTATATGATTTTGATTTTACCAACCAACGCGCTGGTGTTGGTATTATCATAGACATCAATCACCGCAGAAGAGGCTATGCTTTAGAGGCGCTTCAATTGGTGACTAAATATGCTTTTCATCGGCTAGAATTACATCAATTATTCGCCTCTATTAATGAAGGAAATCATTCTAGTGAACGACTTTTTAGTCGAGCAGGATTTACAAAAACTTCAGTAAAAAAAGAGTGGAATTATATTCAAGGAAAATTTTATGACGAATATCTTTATCAAAAATTAAATCATGTACATTAGACGAATTCTTTTAGTTACTTCAATTTTAGGATTAATTGTTTTAGGCTTTTTTAGTTATCAAATTTATCAAGCTGTTTTTGGTCCAAACACAAGTTTTGATGAAGATGAAGTTTATGTTTATATTGCTTCAAATGACACCTATGAAGAGGTTTTTCAAAACCTAAAGTCTTACTTATCAGACATGAGTAATTTTCATCAAGTAGCTCAGAAAAAAGGTTATACCCAAAATCTAAGGCCAGGGAAATATAGGATAACCAAAGGAATGAGTAATAATGATATTGTGAATTCCTTACGGGTAAACAATATCCCTGTTCAATTAAAATTTAATAATCAGCACCACCTTCCGCTGTTAGCTGGAAAAGTGGCTCAGCAAATTGAAGCAGACAGTTTAGCATTGTTAAATTCATTCTATGATAAAGAGTTTCTTGAAGCAAATCAACTCAACGAAAAAAATGTGATGAGTATTTTTATTCCAAACACCTATCAAGTTTTTTGGAATACAAGTGCTGAAGATTTTAGAAATAGGATGCTGAAAGAGTACAATGATTTCTGGAGTTCTAGTAATAGAAGAGCTAAAGCTAAGGCTTTGAATTTACAACCAGAAGAAGTAATTACTTTAGCTTCAATTGTTCAAACTGAAACGGCTATGGTTGATGAAAGACCAAGAGTTGCTGGAGTATATGTTAATCGATTAAAAGCTAAAATGAAGCTTCAAGCAGATCCCACATTGATTTTTGCATTGAAAGAAAGCACACAAAATTATGATACTATTGTAAAACGAGTTTTAAATAAAGACAAGCTTATAGAATCAAAATACAACACCTATAAATATGCTGGACTTCCTCCAGGACCAATAGCTATGCCTGATATATCAAGCATAGATGCTGTATTAGATTTTGAAGATCATGATTACTATTATTTTGTTGCTGATGTAAAAAAACCTGGCTATCATAAGTTTGATAAAAACTTGAAGCAACATAATCAATATGCCAATCAATATAGGCAATGGATCAATCAACAGAAAGTCTATAGATAAGATATCTAGTTTTTAAAATTATTATCTATGAAAATCTTGTTGCTTAGTGATACCCATTCTCATATAGATGAACAAATCCTAAAACATGCAGCATCTGCAGATGAAGTTTGGCATGCTGGTGATGTAGGAAGTTTAGGGGTAACAGACCAACTCCAAAAAGTAAGTCGATTAAGAGCTGTATTTGGAAATATTGACAGTCATGAAATTAGAAAAGAATTTCCACTTCATCAACAATTCAACATTGAGGGAATTAAAGTTTGGATGACTCATATTGGAGGTTATCCAGGTAGATATACAAAGGATGTTAGGGAGGGTATGAAACTTCATCAACCAGATCTTTTTATCTGTGGTCATTCGCATATACTGAAGGTAATGCGCGATTCTACCCATAATCTTCTTCATATGAATCCTGGAGCTATAGGAATTCACGGTTTTCATGCTAAACGTACCATGCTACAATTTGAAATCAATAATTCCAAAATTGAAAATCTTATGGTCATCGATTTAGGAAAGCGTGGTAAGTTAAAATGATAGGATTAAAGAGACTTTCTCTTAGCTGGAATTTCCGTTTCTACATCTGAAGAGTTTTCTTTGAAATTTGGCTTCAATTGAACAATTTTACCAGTGGTTGAAGATTCAGTAATTTTTGGACGTTGAGCGGTGTTACTTGAAAATTTAAGTAAGACGATATTGATTATCAATAAAACCGCGAGTATGGTTAGAGCTATAAACATTCAATTAACTTATTAACGTATATTTAGTAGATGTAGATTGATAGAAAAGGTTGCGTATAATTCCGAAAAAATTTAAATATTTCTAAATTTAATATCTTTATGAATTAATCCAAGGCTAGAAAGTTCAGTTTTTACACGAGAAAATTCCTCTTTACTTAACTGGTTTTGAGACCATTCAGTTTGCTTTAGCCATTTTTTTACATCATTCACTTTTTGGTTGTATTTAGTTGCAATATCGGCAGCTAAATTTTTATTAGTTTTAATGGACAAAGTAATTCGATTTATTATTTCTATGAGCTTAGAAATGGTTTGTTGATTATTTTTTTGAAATTTTTTTGTGGTAACAATCACAAAACAAGGCCATGGGGTAGGTACGTCTTCAATATGTTTCAATTCACCACGATCTACAAAGGGTTTTGTAGTAAAGTGTTCCCACATAAAATAGTCGCTTGTTTGATGCGCAAGGCTATCTTGTAGTCCTTCTAAACTTGAAGCTTCAATAAACTTTAGGTCATGGTGATTCCAATTTTGATTTTTCGCATTAATGTATGCCATCAAATGAGACCCAGAGCCAAGCCTGCTAACTCCAACTTTGTCATTTTCTAAGTCTTCAATTTTATTTTTATTGGACTGAGCATTCACATATATTCCCCAAAATAGGGGAGTTTCTACATACTTCTGAAGAATTGTAAACGGTTTTTCATCAGCTATCAGTTTGATGCTTCCTTCAGTAAGCATTATTGCAA
Organism: Flavobacteriaceae bacterium; assembly: GCA_003564185.1. Taxonomy (GTDB): domain Bacteria; phylum Bacteroidota; class Bacteroidia; order Flavobacteriales; family Flavobacteriaceae; genus Psychroflexus. Next base: position 33,781 of record PXFS01000102.1, on the reverse strand, counting down.
TGTCAATTTTATTATGCTCTAAAGCATCGCTCATTTCACCCGTTCCACCATGAAAATCTGTCCATTTTAAATGTATATTTTCTTTTTGAAAATAGTTGTTTTTAATACCAAATTTCCATGGATAGTTGAAGTGTTCTGGTACACCTCCAATTCTTATTTCTTCAAGTTTATTCATTATAGACGACTAATTTGTTGAAGGGTATATTCAATCAATTCCATGACTGTTTTTTTGGGATCTTTACTAAAATGTCCTGTAGCTCGATTAGCTATTATTGCATTAAGGGAAAGCGCTTGATGCCCTAGTACTTTAGCTAAACCATAAATGGCTGATGTTTCCATTTCTAGGTTACATAGACTTTGCTGTTGATAACTAAATTTTGCCAACTGATCTATAAAATCTGGATGGGAAAGAGGAATTCTTAAGACCCTCCCTTGTGGACCATAAAAACCGATATTTGTTGCAGTAAATCCAGTAGTTAAATTTTCTTGTTCTGAAGCTAAAAAATGGCTTAGCAGATCTTGATCTGCTGAAATGAAATAAGGCTGACCTATCTTAGAAGATAAATTTAGATGATTGTTCAATGCTAATGAAGCTTCTTCATCAATTGCATTTTTATGTTGGTAAAAATGAAGTAAGCCATCCATACCAATTCCAGCTGAGGAAATAAGAAATTGATCTACTTTAACTTGCTTTTGCACACTTCCAGAAGTTCCAATTCTAATAAATTTTAGTCTTTTGAGCTGTTTTTTAGGTTTTCTAGTGGATAAGTCAATATTGACTAAGGCATCTAACTCATTAAGTACAATATCAATGTTATCAATTCCGATACCTGTTGAAATAACTGTTATTTTCTTTGCTTTATAAAAACCTGTTTGTGTTTTAAATTCTCTTTTTTGAGTTTCAAAAATAATTTCATCAAAAAAGGAAGTTACTTTTTCTACACGGTCTTGATCACCAACGGTAATTATAGTGTCAGCAATATCTTCGGGTTTGAGATTAAGATGATAGATACTTCCATCAGGATTCAAAATGAGTTCAGAGTTTTTAATGCTCATTCTACTTTTTTTAAAATGAAGTTTAAGCAGCTAAACCTTCCATTTAACGCTAAGTTTCAATTAATATTTTTCTATTGTGTATATCTTGTAACTGATTATTCTTGTTTTTAGTAAGACCTAACCACCAACTTTTTTTGTTTGGAATCCTAAATCTTCAAGTATTTCAATGATCTTTTCTCTAAAATTTCCCTGAATAATTATTTCTTCGTTTTTTACAGAGCCACCAACGCCTAACTCTGTTTTAAAAATTTTTGCTAATTCCTTGAAGTCTTTTTTAGCTCCTGTATAGCCTTTTATTATGGTGTTCACCTTACCCTTTCTTTTTTCAAAATGACAATACAAAGGCTCATCTTGTAGCCATATACCACCATTATCCTCATTATCTGAAGTAGATTCAGGTACTTTGTGGTCGGGAAATAAATCTTTCAATTGATCTTTTAAATCCATTTATCAATTTCTTTAGATGAACTAATGTTTATTTTTTAATCAAACCGATTTCCACTAAACGTTGATGCAAGAATTCGCCAGCAGTTATGTCTTCATACTGTTTTGGGTTGTTTTCATCAATACATTCCTCAAGGCAATTTAATTTCATTTCACTTCTTGGGTGCATGAAAAACGGTATGGAATATCTTGGTTGGTCCCATTCTTCTTTTGGTGGGTTTACAACACGATGTATAGTAGAACGTAATTTATTGTTGGTTAAGCGTTCCAGCATATCACCCACATTAATCACTAATTCGTCTTCTGCAGGTTTTGCATCAATCCAATCGCCTTCTCTATTTTGAACTTGTAAACCACCTGTAGAAGCACCCATTAATAAGGTAATTAAATTTATATCTCCATGCGCTCCAGCACGAACTGCACCTTTGGGTTCTTCCGTGATAGGGGGGTAATGAATAGGTCGTAAAATAGAATTTCCATTACTCGCCCAATGATCAAAATATTTTTCGTCTATACCAATATGCAGGGCAAGTGCTCTCAATACATAGATGCCTGTTTTCTCAAGCATTTGATAAGCCTTCATTCCTGTCTCATTAAATGATGGTAACTCCTCTACTTTAACATTATCTGGATACTCCTCCTGCAAGTTGGCATCAGCATCTGGTTCTTGACCAAAATGCCAAAATTCTTTCAAGTCTCCTTCCTTTTTTCCTTTCGCATGTTCTTTTCCAAAAGACACATATCCTCTTTGTCCTCCAATATCCTCGCGTTCGTATTTTTTCTTCACTTCAAGCGGTAAATCAAAAAATGATTTTACTTCTTGGTAAAGTTGATTTACTAGTTGATCATCTAAAAAATGATTTCTTAGTGATACAAAACCTATATCTTCATAGGCATTGCCAATTTCGTTAACAAACTTTTGCTTTCTTTCTAAATCTTCAGATAAAAAATCTGCTAAGTCAACGCTAGGTATATTTGTAATTGCCATATTTTCTATTTTTGATTGACAAAATTAATTAAAAAAATAAAAGTATACTTTAAATCCTTCTTAATAACAAGTAATTATATGAGAATCGACTTAACTTAAAATTTTAAATGAATTGATGCATTCAATTTGTAACACTTGTTTAACTTTAAAAGTTTTAAGTTAAACAATAACTTTTTTACTTTTGAATTAACAAATTTTAGAATGAAAATATACGAATTTAATGCAAATCAATTTCTACCAATTAGCCAGCAAGAGGCATGGGATTTTTTATCAAATCCAAAAAATCTTCAGAAAATCATGCCTGAAGACATGGGATTTGAAATTGTATCTGGAGCAGACAAAAAAATGTATGCTGGACAAATCATACAATATAAAGTAACACCGCTACCTGGTTTTAAGACGAAATGGGTGACTGAAATCACACAGGTTAACTATCCCAATTATTTTGTTGATATTCAATTGGAAGGACCTTATAAATTATGGCATCATAAGCATTTCATTCACCCAAAAGAAGATGGAGTGCTGATTGAGGATGTTGTGCACTATGCAGTTCCTTTTGGAATTCTAGGGCGAATGTTACATCCAATTGTAATTCGACCAAAATTGGAAGAAATATTTGCTAATCGAGTTGAAAAAATGAATAAATTATTTAAATAAAAGCTATGAAAAAGAATATATTATTAATTGGAGGTAGTACAGGAATTGGTTATGAAATAGCCAAATTGTTACATGAAAATCACAACATCTTTGTGGCTTCCCGAAATCAGGGAGAACTTTCAACCCTTAATGTTACTCATCATCAATTTGATGTTACTAAAGATAATTTGGAGGAGTTGGATCTACCAGAACAATTAGACGGGTTGGTTTACCTTCCAGGTACTATCAATTTAAAGCCTTTCAAGATGATGAAAACAGAAGTTTTTGAAGAAGATTTTCAATTGAACTTTATGGGGCTTGTAAAGTCAACAAAAGCTGTATTAAAAAATTTGAAAAATTCTGATCAAGCAAGTATTGTTTATTACAGTACTGTTGCCGTTCAGACAGGAATGCCTTTCCATACTAGTGTTGCTGCTGCCAAAGGAGCAATTGAAGGCTTTGCCCGTTCCTTAGCTGCAGAATACGCTCCTTCATTTCGAGTTAATGTAATAGCTCCTTCTTTAACCAATACGCCTTTAGCAGACAAACTATTAGGTAACGATAAGAAAAAAGAGAAAATGGATGAACGTCACCCTCTTAAAAGAGTTGGAGAGGCTATTGATATTGCTAAAATAAGTGCTTTTTTACTTGCTGATGACAGTTCATGGATTACTGGACAAGTTTTAGGAGTAGATGGTGGAATGTCAAGTTTAAATGTTTCGTAATTTCAAATTGAAAATTAATAAGTTTATCTAGAAAAAATGAAAGAAAAAGTTGCTGTTTTTTGGTTTAGAAGAGATCTTCGATGGGAAGACAATGTAGGTTTATACAAAGCTTTATCTTCTGATTATCCAGTATTACCTGTATTTATTTTTGATCGAAACATTCTCGATAAACTACCAAAAGACGATGCCCGGGTAAGCTTTATATATGATGAATTACAACAAATGAGAAAATTTATTCAGGATAATCATGGTGCGTCAATAGCAACTTATTACGGTTATCCTGAAGATGTTTTTAAGCAACTCACTACTGAATTTTCAATAGCAGAAGTTCATACCAATAGAGATTATGAACCTTATGCAAAAGAAAGAGATGCTAAAATTGAAGCTCTTCTTGCTGAAAAAGGTATTGGTTTTGTCACGCATAAAGATCAAGTCTTTTTTGAACCAAATGAAGTCCAAAAAAAAGATGGTGGAACGTATTTGGTTTATACTCCTTACATGAAGCAATGGAAAAAAGAATTTGAAAATCATACAATAAGTTCCTTCCCTTCTGAGGAGCATTTAGATCAGCTTTACAAAAATTCTAGATTACCTAATTTATCTTTATCAGACATGGGATTTGAAAAATCTAAAATTGAAGTTCCTCCCTACAAAATTGATAACGACTTTATTGAAAATTATGAAGATACTCGTAATTTACCAGCCATTGAGGGTACTTCACGTCTGAGTCCACATCTACGCTTTGGTACTGTTGGCTATCGAAAAATACTTCAAAAGGCAATACAAGCTGATAATGAGGTTTTTTGGAATGAACTTATTTGGAGAGAATTTTATAAGGCTATTTTATACCATTACCCAGAAACAATAAGTCGTTCATTTAAACCAAAATATGATTTGATTGAATGGAGAAATAATGAAGAAGAATTTGAAAAATGGAAAACAGGTCAAACAGGTTATCCAATAGTAGACGCAGGAATGCGCCAACTTAATGAAACAGGTTGGATGCACAATAGGGTAAGAATGATAGTAGGTAGTTTCTTATGCAAACATTTACTTATTGATTGGCGCTGGGGAGAAGCCTACTTTGCCGAAAAGCTTTTAGATTACGAAATGTCATCTAATTTAGGAGGTTGGCAATGGGTTGCTGGAAGTGGGGTAGATGCAGCTCCTTATTTTAGAGTATTTAACCCTTACTCTCAAACCGATAAGTTTGACAAAGATAAACAATACATCAAAAAATGGATACCTGAGTTAAATACATCCGATTATCCTGAACCCATGGTAGAACATAAAATGGCACGTCAACGTTGTTTAGATACCTACAAATCAGCACTTCAATAATTCATAATCACCCCACCTTAATAAAATAAGTACAAAAACAAAAATATTAGTCGAATTCAGTTTAACTTCAGACGCTATTGTTTTTCGAAAGAATAATAACATTATTGAAGTGCTTCTTATTCAAAGAAAAAACAAACCTTTTAAAAATTATTGAGCGTTGCCTGAAGGCTTTGTAAATCAAGGTGAATTAGTCCACGAAGCAGCAAGTAGAGAATTAATGGAAGAAACTGGTCTCTCACTATTCTTATCGGAAGCTGATTTTATAAGTTATTATGATGCTCTAAAAAGAGATCCTAGAAAAAGAATTATTACTTTTACATTTGGTAAATTGATTTCAGGTGAATTTGAAATTCAACCTAATGATGATGCAAAGGAGGTTGATTGGTTTTGCATTGAAAAACTTCCTCAACTCGCTTTTGATACCAATTTAACTATTAAATGTCGTTAATAGAGCGAAATTGCTTTTTTCATATATAACGCTGTGAATAATTTGCATAGCTGGGCTACGGAAATTGTGAACAAGGTAATATATGGAAAAATGAATGAGCTAAATTGCGCCATTTGATGGTTAAATTGGTATGATCATTTCAAGTTAATTAAAGACGCAATAGAGCATTTAAATTTATAACTATGAGATTTCATACAAGAAAATGGATTAAACCAAACGACTTAAATCCAAATTCTTCTCTTTTTGGAGGCCGGTTATTAGAATGGATTGATGAAGAAGCGGCCTTATATTCTACTATCCAAACAGAAAATCACCGAATGGTGACCAAATACATAAGTGAAATAGAATTTGTGAGCTCTGCCGTTCAAGGTGATATTGTTGAAATAGGAATGGATGTTGTAAAATTTGGTAAATCATCCATTACACTTACTTGCGAAGTAAGAAATAAAATGACAAGAAAAACAATCATTAAAATTGGTAAAATTGTAATGGTAGGTTTAGATGAAAATGGTAAACCTAAACCTCACGGTAAAACAAAGATTGAATTTGTGAAATATCGCCTCAACAATAATAAAGGAAATTAAATGCTTTTTTTAATCTAGAAAGTACTCGCGTAAGTGACGATTAAATAATTTGGCTAATCAATTACCCCATTGATTAATTTTAATGTTTTGAATATCAAATGGTTATTACTATAAGTTTAAGTTTTTAATTTTAAGGAAAATTATTCAATTTTGAATTGAAATTGAGTTACTTTTGCATCCTTAAAATAATCTTAAATGGATATTAGAAATATTGCAATTATTGCTCACGTTGACCACGGTAAAACTACTTTGGTAGATAAAATCATGTATCATTGTCAATTGTTCAGAGATAATGAAACTACAGGTGAGCTTATTTTAGATAACAATGATTTAGAGCGTGAACGCGGGATTACCATTGTTTCTAAGAACGTTTCAGTGAATTACAAAGGAACCAAAATTAATATAATTGATACCCCTGGTCACGCCGATTTTGGTGGGGAAGTAGAGCGTGTTTTAAACATGGCAGACGGTGTGTTGCTTCTTGTTGATGCCTTTGAAGGGCCAATGCCTCAAACTCGTTTTGTACTTCAAAAAGCTATTGATTTAGGCCTAAAGCCATGCGTTGTAATCAACAAAGTTGATAAACCAAACTGTACTCCAGATGAAGTACATGAAAAGGTTTTTGATTTAATGTTTGAATTAGGTGCAGAAGAATGGCAAATGGATTTTCCAGCAGTTTATGGTTCAGCACTTAACAATTGGATGAGTGAAAGTCCTGACGATAAAACAGATAACATTGAACCTTTACTAGATATGGTAATTGAGCATATTCCTGCCCCTAAGATTGAGGAAGGAAACACACAAATGTTAATTACCTCTTTAGATTTTTCTTCTTATACAGGGAGAATTGCTATTGGGAGATTAAATCGCGGTATACTAAAAGAAAATATACAGGTGGCTTTAGTGAAGCGTGATGGTAAAATCACTAAGACTAAGATCAAGGAATTGTATGTTTTTGAAGGCTTAGGAAAACGAAAGGTTGAAGAAGTTCAAGCGGGAGATATTTGTGCCTTAGTTGGTTTAGAAGGATTTGAAATTGGCGATACAGTGGCCGATGTTGAACACCCGGAAGCTTTGAAAAGTATTGCAATAGACGAGCCTACAATGAGTATGCTTTTCACCATTAATGATTCGCCGTTTTTTGGTAAAGAAGGTAAATTTGTAACCTCAAGACACGTAAAAGAAAGATTAATCAAAGAACTTGAAAAAAACTTAGCTTTACGTGTTCATGAAACCGATTCAGCTGATAAATTTGAAGTGTATGGGCGTGGAGTGATGCATTTATCTGTTCTTATTGAAACTATGAGAAGAGAAGGATATGAGCTTCAGATTGGTCAACCTCAAGTAATCATCAAAGAAATTGATGGTGTGAAATGTGAGCCCGTTGAAGAATTAACCATTGACTTGCCTGAAAATTTATCGGGAAAGGCCGTAGAAATGGTAACGCTTAGAAAAGGGGAGATGCTTAGTATGGAAACACGTGGTGAGCGTATGATTATTGAGTTTATCATTCCATCACGTGGAATAATTGGCTTAAGGAATCAGTTATTGACTGCTACAGCTGGTGAAGCTATTATGGCACATCGATTTAAAGAGTTTCAGCCACTTAAAGGAGATATTCCACAACGTAGTAATGGTTCTTTAGTATCTATGGAAAATGGTAAGGCAATTCCTTATTCAATAGATAAATTACAAGAAAGAGGAAAGTTCTTTATCAATCCTGGTGAAGATATTTATGAAGGACAAGTAATTGGAGAAAATTCACGTCAAGACGATTTAGTAGTAAATGTGACTAAAACCAAAAAACTTTCTAATGTGCGTTCCTCAGGTGCAGATGATAAGGCTAAAATTGTACCAGCTAAAAAATTTAGCTTAGAAGAAGCCTTAGAATATATTCAAAAAGATGAATATGTTGAGGTAACTCCAAATAGCCTAAGAATTCGAAAAATATATTTAAAGGAAACAGACAGAAAGCGATTTAAAATAGTTTAAATTTAGTCACCTATATAGAAAGCCTAAGAAAGAACTGCTTCCTTTGGCTTTTTTTGATTTATGTCAGCTAAACAGATTTTACAATATATTCATTGATTTCTACAAGTTTTTTTCATTACTTTTGTATTGAATGAAGTTTATACATGTTTTTTTTACTTAGAAAATTTGTTAACCAAGAGGAAGAGCGTAGGCTAAGAGCTAAGCGCAAAAGGATAAAAAGGCTTAAATTAGGACTTCTTTTTGTCTGTTTTGTTATTTTGACGGTAGTTACTCAAGTCGGTGGAATTGTTCTTTTACTAGCTTACTTTACCTATAGAATTTTTTTCAGAGACTATAACCGCTGGAGCTTGCCTTTAATTTTTACCGTTTACTACACAATTGTTTCAGTATTTGTAATACCTCAAGTTGCTCCCTTTTTTGGAAGAATGCAGGTAGAAGATAATGAAGCAGTGAAAGCTCATTCTTTTTTTTACAAAATTTCTAATAGAAACTATGTGACTATTGATTATCACGAAACTATACAATCAATAGCAACAGATTTTCATGCTAAATATCCAGGGATTCAATTAGTGTATACTGATGCTAATTTTCCATTTATTGATGGCTTTCCATTATTACCACATCGGTACCATACCGATGGAAAAAAAATAGATTTCGATTTTATTTATGAAAATGAAGAAGCTCAACTTTCTAATTTAAAACCTACTTTTAGTGGTTATGGATTTTTCGAGTCCCCATTTGAGGGTGAAAAAAATCAGATTAATTTCTGTTTAAATACAGGATATAAGCAATATGAATTTACTAAATATGTAACCTTAGGTATTCTTCATCCCTATCTTACTTTTTCAGAAGAAGCAAATAAATATTTAATTGAATTAATGGATGCGCATGATGGTGTAGAAACTATTTTTATTGAACCACACCTTCATGAACGTTTAGGAATTGAATCGGATAAAATTATTTACCACGGCTGTGGTACTGTAAGACATGATGACCATATTCATTTAGAGTCCATTTGATAGGGATGTAAATTAAAACTCTTCTCTAATCTGCTTCGGTAACTTGCTTACTACCAGCTCATAACTATGATTTATTAAATGTTGTATATACCTTTCATCTAAAGAAGTATATTGAATATTGACAGTATTCCAATGTTTTTTATTCATGTGGTATCCAGGAAACACATCATCAGGATATTTTTCTCTTAATTCTAGAGCTAGTTTAGGGTCGCACTTTAAATTGATTGAATAGTCTCCCTCTTCCCATTTGGCTAAAGAAGTCAAAGCAAAAATTTTATTTTTCACTTTAAAAACCAAGGTATCTTCGTCAAATGGAAATTCTTCACTAACCATCTTTTTGGACAAACAAAAATCCCTAAACTCTTCTATATTCATAGTAATCTTTTATTGAGTTTTGAACAATTTTTAAAAATTTATCTTCTCCCTGTAGAAGTTTCATTTGAATGGGTAAATAATAAAGCTGATCAGTAGGAATTAAGTTTTTTAATCGCATATAATCTTTTTCTGTTGTTAATATGATCGGTTCCTTCTGTAATTGATTAATTTCTTTAGGAGTAAAATTATGATGGTCTTTAAAAATTAAATGTTTTACATTTTTATTTTGTAGATTCAAGTGATTGACTAGTGGTTTGGGATTGGCTATTCCAGTCACCAATGTAAAATTTTTAAAGTTTTTCAACGGAATCTTTTCTTCAGAAGAAAAAACTTTTTTATCATAATCAATCCCCGTAAAAAACACATGCTGATAGGCTTTTAAACGCAACTTAGCAGTTATTTTATTTTGTTCTTCTATGCTCAAACCTAATGGGCATTTAGTAATTAGGATGATATCAGCGCGCTTAGCTCCTGATTTAGGCTCTCTTAAGTTTCCAGCAGGAAGTACAAAATCATTGACGTAAAGGTCAGCATATACACTAAGTAAAATAGTTAAGTTGGGTGTAACTTTTCTATGTTGAAATGCATCGTCTAATAAAACACAGTCTAACGAATATTTTTCGTTTAATTTTTTTATTCCTCTAGCTCGCACTTCGTCAACAGCAACAATCATTTCAGGAAATTTATGTTTGAACTGAAGCGGTTCATCGCCAACATCAATAGCTTTTGAGATAAGTGAAACTTCTCGGTATCCTGTTGTAATACGTTTATAACCTCTGCTTAAACTAGCTAGTTGAAATTCCTTCAATAAATTTAGAGAAAGGTATTCAATAGCTGGGCTTTTGCCCGTTCCACCCATGCTTAAATTACCTACACAAATGGTGAAAACTGAAGGCCGATAGGATTTTTTCCAGCCCCAATCATACAATTTATTTCTAGTTGCTAACACAATGGCATAAATCCAACTTAGTGGTAGCAATATCAATCTTACTTTTCTCAACATAAAAGCGAAATTACAACTTTCGTTTTTTAGATACTTATTCCAATACTTTTAATTTAGAAGATTATAGTATATAGTTCGAATATTTAAAAGAAACTCTCACATTAGTGTCTTGGTTTAATAGTAATTATGCCATTTATTAACTGAGTAACTATTGTTACTAAAAAGATTGCGATGTTGCAGTAAATTTGCATTCTATGGACAAATACATCGAAATTTTCATTACTTCTTTTTCAGGATATTTTAATTACCTAATTGAAGAAATAACAAAGCCTTCATGGAATAATTATTTTTACTGGCTAATAGGGATTTCTTTACTGGTATGGATGCTTGAAATATTAATTCCATGGCGCAAAAATCAAAAAATAGCCAGAAATGGATTAGGTGTAGATACTTTCTACCTGTTTTTCAATTTTTTTATTTTTTCATTAGTTGGTTTTAATGCTATATCAAATATTGGAGTAGAATTATTTAATGATTTACTAGGTGTTTTTGGAATTAAAAACATAGTTGCCATTGAAATTCAAAATTTACCGGTTTGGACTCAACTGCTTATTTTATTTGTTGTAGCTGATTTTATACAGTGGTCTGTTCATGTTGCTTTACATCGAATTCCATGGTTATGGGAATTTCACAAAGTGCATCATTCAGTTAAAGAAATGGGTTATGCAGCCCATTTTAGATTTCACTTTATGGAAACTGTTTTTTATAAAACAGCCCAGTATATTCCTTTAGCAATGATAGGTTTTGGTATTCAAGAGTTTATTATTGTTCACTTATTTACATTGCTCATAGGTCATTTAAATCATGCCAATTTAGGTTGGGGGTATGGTTTTTTGGGGTATCTATTCAATAGCCCAAAAATGCATATTTGGCATCATGCTAAAGTCTTACCTAAAAACAAACCTTATGGAATGAATTTTGGAATTAGTTTAAGTATTTGGGATTATCTATTTGGAACAGCATTCATTCCAGAAGAAGGGAGAGATATTGAATTAGGATTTGATGATGATGAAAATTACCCAGAAGATTTTATTGGTCAAATGAAAGCACCATTTATCAATAAAAATACCGCTCCAAAATAGAAGCGGTATTTTTTCATAGCAACTTTTTTTCTTTATTTAAGCATTTTTCTCGGCCATGCTTTTAGTAGCTAAAGCATACACTACTAAACCAAATCCAATTTTGTTTACCGCATCACCAATATTGTAAACAACATTCATTGCTCCTTGGGCAGCGTCAATATTTTCAACCAATTGAACACCGAAAAGTCCACCCTCAGTACCTAAGATATAACCTACTGGGTAGATGGCCCAACCAACAAGAACAAACCAACACAAAACTTTGTGAGCAGATAATACATTTCCTCCCGCTGATTCTGCAAGCTTTCTAGCTTCACCAAACCAAATAATGTAAACAATTATAAAGTAAGCAATACCAGAAATTAATCCCCAAACCCATTGCATAGTAGGACTATCCATAGACATTGCTTCTCCAAAATATCCTGTTACTAACATAACTACAGACCAGAAAATCAATTTCCACATCAAAGATTGCTTTGCTCCTGCAACTCTTAAAATTAAATAGAATTCAACACACATTAACGGAACGGTTAAAATCCAGTCTACATAACGGAAGAAAGTAGGAGATTCACCAACTTGATCCCAGTAATCTCTCATATAAAAGTAGTGCACCGCTGCAATAAACGTAATTAAACCAGATACTAATACAGAAGTTCGCCACTTAGTATCAAACTGACTAAGTGATAAAAAGAAAAAAGCAGATGCAGCCATCATGGCCATACTGCCAATAAAAAACGTAAAGCCTGTGTAGTCATCATTTGAAATGGCTGACATGTCGGCTAATAAATACATAAAATTACTCATAGCTATAAATTTTTTAAATTGTTTAGTCAAATGTAATTAAAACTTAAACAAAAAATTTTAATGTTAAGAAATATTTTTGATTATATTTGACAATAAATCAAAATTTATAGATGAAAATTTACTTAATATCAATAATATCAAGTATTACGGCTATTGTGTTAAACTTTTTGTTAAATGATTATTATCTTAATATTTTCGCTTTAATACTTGTTTTGAGTGTTGGTCTTTTGCATGGTGCTAATGATATTTTAATCATTAAAAAAATGATATTAAAAAATTCTAATACTAGCTTTAATAGCTATGTGTTTATCTATTCTATCATTGTATTGTTGTCATTACTGTTATTTTACTTCATTCCATGGTTAATTTTGCTTGCTTTTATCTTTATAAGCGCCTATCATTTTGGTGAACAGCAGCTTCAAATTAAGTCAAAGCTCTTTACCTTTACAAGTAAAGTTTTATTTTTTGTATATGGAATGACTATTTTAACTGGATTATTTTTTTTAAATGATTTATATACATCAGAAATTATTTATGACATTACAAAACTTTCGATACCATTAGCTTATTTTAACTATTTATTTATTTTTTTCTTGGGATGCACATTAGTCATTTCTGGTTATACATTAATTCAAAATAGAATTGATAAGATATGGGCAATTCGTGAGTTAATTATCTTACTATTAATTCTGTTAGTTTTTTATTTTTCAGATTTGCTTTTTGGTTTTGCAATCTATTTTGTTTTTTGGCATACTTTACCTTCATTGAAAGAACAAGTAGACTTCATATATAAGGAACAGTCAAACAAAAGTTATTTCAACTATACTTTAAAGGCTTTTCCTTATTGGTTAATGTCAATAATTGGTCTTTTTGTACTTTATTATTTTTTTGGAGACCAGAATATGTTTTTAAGTATTATGTTTGCTTTTATTGCAGCAGTTACTTTTCCACATGTAATTGTTATTGAGCGAATGTTTAATCAACTTAAATCAAATTAAAGTTATGAAAAAGTGTGTTTTAGGAGTATTTCTGACGTTAATGTTAGCCTGTTCAAAAGATAATGCGGTTGTTGATGGCAAAGTTGTTGACGATCAAAATCAACCCTTAGAGGGTGTATTAGTGCAAGTTATGGGTACTGATTTATTTGAATTGTCTGATGCCGATGGTAATTTTGTAATTGACACCAAAGAAAGAGGAGAGGAGTTAATATTCAATAAAGACGGTTATCAGTTTGAACGCAAATCTATTGATGATGTGAGTGATGTAATTTTAAAGAAAAAAGACTAACCTCTCAAGGTATGTTTTTTTAATATTTTCTTCCCTTCAGACTTTGACTTTTGAGATTCGATTACTTTCCATAGGATGTCAGCTGCTCTTTTTCTTGCTAATTCTAGATCAACAATTGGATAAGGATAATCTCTTCCAAGTTCAAAATTATACATGGTTTGTTCCATACTTGTTAATTTCCAAGGTTCATGAACAAATGAACTGGGAATCTTTTGTAATTCAGGAACATATTTTAAAATGAATTTTCCTTCTGCATCGTGTTTATACGAATTTTTTATTGGATTATAAATTCGTAATGTATGGATTCCTGTTGTGCCAGCCTGCATTTGTAATTGAGGATAATGAATTCCAGGTTCAAAATCAAGAAATAATGAGGCTAAATGGGTGGAGGCTAATTGCCATTTTTGCCATAATAAATGACAAAAAAAGGAAACCAATAAAGCACGCATTCTAAAATTTACATATCCTGTTTGCTGAAGGCACCTCATGCTTGCATCCACCAATGGGAACCCTGTATTACCATTTTTCCAAGCCTCAATCAACTCAGGGTTTTTCTTTTGACCTAATTCAGCAAAAGCAGAGTTAAAATTTTCAAATTCAATTCTTTCTTCCATTTCAAACTTTTGTATGAAATGCGCTTGCCAGCGTAAACGACTGGAAAATTGATGGATATTATTTGTTTTTGTAAGCTTCTTTTTCTCACTTTCAACTTTTTGTATGATTTCTCTTATAGATAAATTGCCCCATGCTATATAAGGAGAAAGTCTGCTACAAGATGTTCTAGACAAAAGCGGTTTAGAAATATGATTTTGATAATTAAAATGACGTTTATTTAAAAAACTAGCTAAGTATCTTAAACCAAAACTCCTTCCCCCTTGTTGAAAGTTAGTGTTTACTTGATAATTTGGTCTCCAGGGTCTTAATTCGCTATAAATTCTATTAATCTGCTGAATTTTTACAGTATCTAGCGCATGAATATTAAATTTTAAACAAGGAGTATTCATATGATTTTCCCACGAATTTACCCATGTCTTTCTGTTTTTAATACCTCTTACTACTCCATTATTGTTGAATTCTTTCCATTGAATTCCTAAATTTTGAAATCGTTTTTTCACTTCTAAGTCACGCTGGTAGGTAATAGCTAAACCCGTTTCTTGATGACTAAAAACACGTTTAATTCCAATTAATTGATGAATTTTTTCAAAGGCATAAACGGCATCTTCATGCAAACAAACAAGCTGTGCTGGCTTTTCATTTAATTGTTTTTGGATATCCTGAATAGATTCATAAATAAATCGAAAATGACGAATACTATAATGCGCATCACTTTCAATTAATGGTTCAAAAATAAACAATAACAAGACTGGCTCTTTTTTATGAAGCGCCTCATTTAAAGCTTGATTGTCTTGAAGCCTTAAATCTCTTTTGAACCATACCACATTAACCATTACGTAAATGTAATCGCAAACTTAATGCATGCAAAAAATTGACTAAAATTTTAAATAAGATTTAGCCTTTATTTGCTTGCTTTTTTGCAGCTTCAATAAAACTTACAAATAATGGATGTGGTTGAGCTACCGTACTTTTGTATTCAGGATGATATTGTACGCCTATAAACCAAGGATGATCTGGTAATTCAACAACTTCAACCAATTTAGTTTTTGGGTTGGTACCAGAACAAATCATCTGTTTTTTCTCTAAACGTTCTCTATATTTATTATTTAACTCATACCTATGTCTATGTCGCTCTGTGATTAAATCAGATCGATATACTTTTTCTACTAAACTTCCTTTTTTTAGTGAACACTCCCAAGCTCCTAAACGCATTGTGCCACCTAATTCGGTAATGTTTTTTTGTTCATCCATCAAATCAATAACAGGATGTGGAGTTTGTGGATCCATTTCGGTAGAATTAGCATTTTTGAGTCCTAATACATTTCTACTAAATTCAATGACAGCCATTTGCATACCTAGGCAAATCCCAAAAAATGGAATGTAGTTTTCTCTAGCAAATTTCACCGCTTCAATTTTCCCTTCAATTCCTCGTTCACCAAAGCCAGGCGCTACTAAGATTCCATGTAAATTTTGGGTTTCAGGATTATTCTTAAAAATAAATTCAGAATGAATATTTACTACGTTTACCTTCACATCATTTTCTGCTCCGGCATGGATAAACGACTCTAAAATTGATTTGTAGGAATCTTGCAACTCAATATATTTTCCAACTAATCCAATATTGATTACTTGAGTAGCATTTTTAAATTTTCTCAAAAATTGATTCCATTGCGTTAGGTTAGGAGAGGCATCTTGAGGTAAATTTAACTTGCTTAAAGCAATGACGTCTAGTCCTTCTTTCATCATCATATTAGGGACATCATAGATGGTTTCAGCATCTTTTGACTCAATAACAGCTTCACGTCTTACATTGCAAAAGCGAGCTAGCTTATCCTTTAAATCTACACTTAAATCATGTTCGGTTCTACACACCAAAATATCAGCTGCAACTCCACTTTCCATTAATGTTTTAACCGAATGCTGCGTAGGTTTAGTCTTTAGTTCTTTGGCTGCAGCTAGATAGGGGACAAGCGTTAAATGTATCACTAACGAATTATAATCACCTAATTCCCATTTCAACTGCCTAACTGCTTCTACATAGGGCAAAGACTCAATATCTCCAACGGTACCACCAATTTCAGTAATAATGATATCATATTCTCCAGAATTACCTAAAATTTGGATACGTTCTTTAATTTCATTAGTAATATGTGGGATAACTTGAACGGTTTTGCCTAAATAATCACCACGTCTTTCTTTTTCTATTACACTTTGGTAAATTTTTCCAGTGGTAACATTATTGGCTTGCGAGGTATTTACATTTAAAAAACGTTCATAATGTCCTAAATCTAAATCCGTCTCAGCGCCATCTTCCGTCACAAAACACTCTCCATGTTCATAAGGATTTAATGTTCCTGGATCAATGTTGATGTAGGGGTCTAATTTTTGTATGGTAGTTTTGTAACCTCTTGCTTGAAGTAATTTTGCGAGAGACGCTGCAATGATTCCTTTCCCGAGAGACGAAGAAACACCGCCGGTAACAAATATATACTTTGTTTGAGCCATGACGTGTTGATTTGATGTCTTTACGGGACGCAAAAGTAAGCCTTTTTTTAATATTGACATCACTTAAATTAAAGTTTATAGACAGATAGTTATAAACTTTTGTAACAGCTAAACTTACAAGCTATTATTTCTATTTTGATATACTTTAAAATAAAAAAACTATGAAAAGTGATTCAAAAATGCACTTAGTAAAGAAGAATGCTTATTTTTCTGCCTCTGCTAATTCTTGTTTTAAAAAGCTAACTTCCTTTTCAGAGAGTTCACGATAGGTGCCTTGAGGAAAATCTAACTTTAAATGCATGATTCTAATTCTGGTCAATCTTCTTACTTGATAGCCTAAAGCCTCACACATTCTTCTAATTTGTCGATTCAGCCCTTGGGTTAAAACAATCTTGAATTCAAACTTGGTGATTTGTTCCACCTTGCATTTTTTAGTCACTGTGCCTAGAATAGGAACACCATTTTGCATACGGTCAACAAAATCTTGGGTAATAGGTTGGTCTACTTTTACTAAATACTCTTTTTCATTTTTGTTTTTAGCACGTAATATTTTATTGACAATTTCACCATCATTGGTAAGCATGATTAAACCCTCACTCATTTTATCTAGTCTCCCTACTGGGAAGATACGTTTTGGATAATTGATAAAATCAATGATGTTGTCTTTTTCTCTTTTTTGATCTGTTGTACAGACAATTCCCTTTGGTTTATTAAGCAAAATATAGACAAACTCATTTTCTTTTTCTTTTTGCCCAATTAGCTTACCTTCAACCTCAATCAGGTCTGATGAAAGAACCTTTGTACCCAGCTCAGGAACCTTTCCATTAACTTTAATTTTTCCTTGCTCTAGCAGCGCATCTGCTTTTCTTCTGGAACAATAGCCAATCTGAGAAAGGTATTTATTTATTCGAATAGGTTTGTCCATATCAATCATCTATAAAGTCTTCAATAGCCTGATTTACTTCTACTTTAGCTAAAGAGTGTCCTGCTCCTTCAGTAATTATAAGGGCTGAGTTTGATAATGAATTATGAATCATTTTGGCTTCATCAATTTCAACTACTTTATCGTATTGATCATGAATTACCAACACAGGAATATCTATTGATTTTACGAACGTTTGAGATGAAAATTCAGAAAATTTATATCCAAATTTTTGTTTGAAATAGGCTTCTACATCATTCATTAATGGAGTTTTTAAACGCATTACTCGTTTTAAATCTGCCATTATTTTATTTAATTCGGAAGGTGCTCCTAAGCTTACAATTTTTTTAACTGAAGATGATTTTTTCAAATATTCATTGTAAAAAATAGTCATGCCTCCCATACTGTGTCCAATCAAATAATCCGGTTGATACAACTTGATCATTTTTTTTAGCGTCTTAGCGTAAATAGGAACATGAAGTACTCTACCTCCAGAATTTCCCTGCGCTGGAGAATCAAAAGCTACAATATTGTATTTCTTTTTAAAATGATGGATAAACATTTCCCATCTACCTGAATTACTGTCCCATCCGTGAACTAAAAGTAGGGTGGGGGCATTTTCTTTCTTCCAATGATAAATTTGAATATCAATACTGCCTATTTTAATAGAACTTGATTTAGCTTGGTTCAGAAAAGCTGTATGTTGGGGTCTAACCCCGCCTTTCCTTGGTGTACAAAAAATTCTGTATACCTTCATTACAGCTTTTTTCTTGTTTATTCGATAAATAGAATTAAGCTGTAAACCAATAATTCTAGGCAGATACTTATTAATGAGTTTCTTCATGAAGCCAATACAATAATATTATTGTTCAAAATTAATCCAAAAACCTTTTAATTTAGCCTCTGAAGGAATTTGTGTAGCTTTTACTTCTTCTTCCATTTCAAATTGTAATTCACTTGGTAGTTGGGTTTTCTTTATGGTTACAAATGCATCTAATTCTTCAATGGAAACAATGATTTCAGTTATTGTGCTTTGAATGCTACTAATTGTATAATTTTTTTCAATTACTTCAAATGTAGAAGCTGTATTTAAACCTTGTTTTGTCGCAAATTTTTCACTTAGTACTTTAATTGATTTAATCTTAGCATCATCATTTTTGCTAGTTGGCTCAATCAATAAAATCAATTCGCCTTCCTCATCAAATAGTTCAACATCTCCCGGAATATATTTTGCCTTAGTATTGTTGGTGTTTAAACCTTTAACTTCATGATTTTCTAACAACCCTTCAATTTCAGAAATTAGAATTTCATTGGTTAGTAAGCCCACCCTATTTTTCTCAATTAAGTAAGGATTTTCAGTAGAACAACTTAAAAACAAAGTCAACACAATAAAGCCAAGTAGATAACGCATGGTAAATTTTTAATTTTCAAAAATAAGAATTGTGTTGGAATATTATTACCCCAGAGGCTTTTTATTACGCAATTCTTTATTTATATTTCACAATAAATTTAGAAGTATGCGCTTAACAATTGATTTAAACAGTGATTTAGGTGAAGGTTCGTCTTATGATGCTGAAATTATGACTATAATTAGTTCTTGTAATATTGCCTGCGGTGGCCATACAGGAAATATAAAGTCAATGCAAGAAAGCATGGAATTAGCCATAGAAAATCATTTAAAAGTTGGCGCTCATCCTTCCTACCAAGACCCTGAAAATTTTGGAAGAAAATCAGTGTCAATTTCCGCTGCAAAATTATATACTGATTTAGCTTTTCAGCTAGAAAATTTTCATAATTTGGCTGAAAAAAATAGACTCAAAGCGAACCATTGGAAACCGCACGGCGCTTTGTATAATGATTTGTTTTGGAATGCTGAAAAAGCTGAAATATTGATTGAATTGATGTATGATTTTGGGTTTTCAGGCGAATTATATGTGGCTCCAAATTCAAAAATAAAAGAATTGGCCTTAGCTGAAGGATTTGCGATAGCTACTGAAGCATTTGCTGATAGAAATTATCAAGATGATTTACAATTAGTTGATAGAAGTCACCCAAATGCAGTACTTTCTGATCAAGAAAAAATAACTAAACGCTTAGTACAAATGATTTTGACCAAAGAAGTAAAAAGCCTTAATGGTAAAATAATTAATTTTGATTTTCAGACGGTTTGTTTACATAGTGATACCCCTAGGGCGCTTGAGATAGCAAAACGAATTAAAGAAGTTTTCATAGAAAATCAGATTCACATTGAGTAAGTACAATTATCAAATACAGGATTTTTTTAAGTTGAATGAACAATTAGTGATTATCCAATTTAAAAATGAAATCAATCCTATTCATTTGAAACATATTTTACAAGTTAAAAAAATTGTTCAACAGCTTTTTCCAGCCTCTTATAGTTACAATACATATACCGAAGTTGGTGTTCAATTTCCGTATTTCGAAGATCTTGAAGAAAAGATTGAAGTTCTAAAAAGAGAATTCAATGCAGAAAAAAATGAAGAGTTAACTTTAGAATTACCGACTAAAACTATAGAGATACCTGTTTGCTATAATCAAGATTTAGCCCCTGATTTAAATTTGTTTCTTCAGCAAAAAAAAATGAGTTTAGAACAATTAATTCAATTGCATACTGCACCAACTTATTTGGTTTATTTCATTGGTTTTTTACCCGGCTTTCTGTACTTAGGTGGATTGGATAAACAACTTTACCATCCTAGAAAGTCTACCCCATCTCCAAGGATAGAAGCAGGAAGTGTGGGTATTGGTTACCAGCAAACAGGAATATACCCTCAAGTTAGTCCTGGGGGATGGCATATTATTGGTAAAACACCAAAATCAATATTTGATGTTCATCAACCAAAGGCCAGTCCATTTCAAGCTGGAGATCAGTTAAAGTTTAAATCAATTTCTATAGAATCCTACAAACAACAAATCAATAACAAGTCAAACACATTCAGTAAATTAGATGAGTAGTATAGCGGTTATAAAGGCTGGAATGTATACAAGTTTCCAAGATTTAGGTCGCCGGAATTACGCGCATTGGGGCTGTCCTGTATCTGGTGTGATGGATGAGTATCATGCCAAGCTAGCTAATACATTAGTTCAGAATAGCGTTGAAGAAGCTGTTTTAGAGATAAGTTTGCAGGGACCTACATTAAAATTTAATCACGATGCCCTAGTATGCGTTAGTGGATTAGGAGCAGATATATTTTTAAATCAACAGTCAAAGAAAATAAATCATGCTTTTGTTGTACAAAAAGGCAATGTGTTAAGCCTACCTAAGATTAGTCAGGGAAATCGTATTTACTTAGCCATTCATGGTGGGTTTAAACGAAAAAAAAAATTAGGAAGTGTAGCTCAATTTCAACCGATTACCGAAAATTTTAAGTTGAAGAAAAACGAAGGAATTCAACTAAAAAAGACAACTATTGAATATTCAAAATTAGATTTAAATGCTCATGTTTCAGTTGAAAATGAACATTATAAAAGCCAATATTTAGAAGTTAGAAAAGGTCCCGATTTTAACTACCTTTCAAAAAAGTTTGAAGAACAACTTTTAAATACCACATTTAAAATTGGCAAGCAAAGTAACAGAATGGGAATTGAATTATTATCTGAACTAGAAGTAAAATCAACTTCATTAATAACAAATATAACCCAGCCAGGTTGCGTTCAGTTAACCCCTTCAGGAAAACTGATTGTTTTAATGAAAGATGCCCAAGTAAGCGGGGGGTACCCTAGAGTACTTGTGCTTTCTCAGCGTTCGTTAGATGTGTTGAGCCAAAAAAAGCTAGGAGAGGAGATTCAATTAGTTATGAGTAAAAATTAGCTTTGTACTTGATAGTCAGATGAGAAAACACCAAAAACTGGTAGAAGTTATATTCTTGTATTAACGACTGATTTTCTTTTCATTTCATAGGTTAATGGTTAAATTTGCAAACGATTTAAATAATCTGATGGCAAAAATAATAGCACTTGATTTTGGTTTAAAACGTACTGGAATAGCAATTTCAGACGATTTAAAAATGATAGCCTCTGGTCTACAAACTATTGATACAAAAGAGTTAATGACTTTTCTTGAATCTTACGTTCCAAAGGAAAATGTAGATACATTGGTTGTAGGTGCGCCATTTCATATGGACGGAACACCAACCGCACTTGAAAAAAACATTCAATTTTTTATTGAAGATTTTTCTAGTCTTTTTCCCTCTGTAAATGTTGAACGAATAGACGAGCGTTACACCTCAAAAATGGCTGTTCAAAGCATGATTGATGGGGGAATGAAAAAGAAAAAAAGAAGAGTTAAAGGAGCCATAGACCAAATGAGTGCTACCATTATTTTGCAATCATATATGTATAATTAAAATAAATTTTATGATTTTACCAATAGTTGCTTATGGCCATCCAGTGTTGAAAAAGAAATGCAAGGAAATTGATCAAGATTACCCAAAATTAGGAGAATTGATTTCAAACATGTGGGAAACCATGTACAATGCCAATGGTGTAGGCCTAGCAGCCCCTCAAATAGGATTGCCTATACGTGTTTTTATTGTTGATGCAAGTCCTTTTGCAGAAGATGAAAATTTAGATGAAGCGGAAAAAAACATTTTAAAATCGTTTAAAAAAGTATTTATAAATCCAACTATTATTGAAGAAGAGGGTATTGAGTGGGATTTTAACGAAGGTTGCCTTAGTATTCCAGAGGTCCGTGAAGATGTTTTTAGAAAACCTACAATTACTATTGAATATCAGGATGAAAATTTTGTCTCTCACAAAGAGGAGTTTACAGGTTTAGCTGCAAGAGTAGTACAGCACGAGTATGATCATATTGAAGGAATACTTTTTACGGATCATTTATCAAGCTTAAAAAAACGTCTGATTAAAGGTAAACTGAAATCCATTGAAAAAGGTAAAATTGATGTGGAATACAAAATGAAGTTTCCGTTAGCTAAAAAAAGGCGATAAGATTTTGCCATGAAGTTAAGAGATTGCATATTTGCGCTCCTATAAAGAAATATAATTATGAACTTCGATAAAATTCTTTCAATAGCTGGTAGACCTGGGTTGTGGGAAATCAAAGCACAAACCAGAAATGGTGTAGTAGCTCAATCAGTAATAGACGGTAAAAAGCTACCTGTTAATATTCAAAATAATATAAGTATTTTAGATGAAATTGCTATTTATACATATACTGAGGAAGTTCCTTTGAGAGAGGTTTTTCAAACTATAGCTGAAAAAAATAATTTTGAAAAAACAATTTCTCATAAATCATCAAAAAATGAATTATTAGAATTTTTCCAAGAAATTTTACCTGAATATGATGAAGATCGAGTGTATGTAAGTGATATTAAAAAAATTATACAGTGGTACAATTTATTGATAGAAAAAGGTATAACTGATTTCAAAGTGAAAGAAAAAGAAGAAGACTCTGAGAGCAATACTGATAGCGAAGCCTAATTGTTTTCTGAGAATTTACTTTAAAGCTGCTGAATTTCTTTCCGCAGCTTTTTTTATATTTCATCAGGTTGCTCAGTGTCTGCACCCTGATTTATATTATCCTTTTCTTCTTGAGTAAGCTCAATAGGAAGTTGTACAAATCGGTCATCCCAACCCATCAATAAGTTAAAATTACCATTATTTTTTCTAATACTAATACTAAATTGTTCAACGGGGGCTGCTGTGAATAGCGACTTAACCTTTGTTCTTAATACATCATTTTCTTTATTGTAGTCAGTGAGTCCCCAAGATTTTTCAACTGAATTAATTATGATTGTCCATTCATTTTCATGGGGAATCGTAAATAGGGTGTAAGTTCCTTTCTTGATTTTTTGTTGATTTACTAACACATCTCTATAAAACCTTATTTCTGTGGCTTCGTTAGCTCCTGTTCTCCAAAGTGAATCATAAGGAACAAGTTCTCCAAAAATTTTCCTATTTCTTTTATATGGGCGGCTGTAGATGATTCGCATTAAGCTGGAGTTGTCTTTTGCTCTGGCCATAACAGCATCCATTGGGCTTTTATCAATATCGCTAAATTCTTGAGCCTTACTTGTAAATAAAACACTAACACATAAAATAATAAAAGCAAATTTGCAATTCATGGGCAATAGGATTTTTAGTTCAACGCTAAAATGATTAAAAAGTTGTAGCGGTCTTATTTTAAATTAAGCTCAAAATCCCCTTTGTAATAGGCTTTAATTTGTTAATAACTTAGGCTATTAATGCCTTTGAAATGCGAGGCTTTTACAATACTTTCATTATATTTGTTGTTAAAATTAATCATAATTATATGAGCGAAGATATAAATAAGCCCAAAGACTATTCAGCAGACAGTATTCAAGCCTTAGAGGGAATGGAACACGTACGTATGCGTCCATCAATGTATATTGGTGACGTAGGCGTGAGAGGTCTACATCACTTGGTATATGAAGTAGTAGATAACTCTATAGACGAAGCAATGGCAGGGCATTGTGACCGTATTCAAGTACGTATCAATGAAGATGGTTCATTACGTGTAGAAGACAATGGTAGAGGTATTCCTGTTGATCTTCACAAAAAGGAAGGTGTTTCTGCCCTGCAAGTAGTTATGACCAAGATTGGAGCTGGTGGGAAATTTGATAAGGACTCCTACAAAGTCTCTGGAGGTTTGCATGGTGTTGGTGTCTCTGTAGTAAATGCTTTATCTACACACCTTCATGCTTATGTATATAAAAAAGGAAAAATTTGGGAACAGGAATATGAAAGAGGTAAAGCTCTATATCCAGTTAAACCAACTGGTGATTCTGATTTAAATGGAACCGTGGTGGAGTTTACACCTGATCCTGAAATTTTTCAAGAAACGGTTCATTTTAACTATGATACTTTGGCCAATAGAATGCGGGAGCTAGCCTTTCTGAATAAAGGAATAAGAATTAGCATTGAAGACCAAAGAGAAAAAGATGAGGATGGGAATTTTAAATTTGAAGAATTTCATTCTGAAGAAGGTCTAAAAGAATTTATCCGATTTATGGATTCTAATCGTGAGCCAATAATTGGTAACGTGATTTCTATGGAAGGAGAGAAGAACGAAATTCCTGTTGAAGTTGCTATGATTTATAATAACTCATATGCTGAGAATCTTCATTCTTACGTAAATAACATTAATACTCACGAAGGAGGAACTCACTTATCAGGATTTAGAAGAGGCTTAACTTCAACCCTTAAAAAATATGCGGATGCTTCTGGACTATTAGATAAATTAAAATTTGAAATAACTGGAGACGACTTTAGAGAAGGATTAACAGCAATTGTTTCTGTAAAAGTTCAGCACCCACAATTTGAAGGGCAAACCAAAACAAAACTTGGAAATCGTGAAGTAACCTCTGCGGTATCTCAAGCAGTATCTGAAATGCTGGAAATTTATTTAGAAGAAAATCCAGTAGATGCTAAAACCATTGTTCAAAAGGTAATTTTAGCTGCACAGGCAAGGCATGCTGCTAAAAAAGCAAGGGATATGGTTCAGCGTAAAACTGTAATGAGTGGTGGAGGATTACCAGGAAAACTTTCTGATTGCTCAGACCAAGACCCAGAAAATTGTGAAGTATTTTTGGTAGAGGGTGATTCTGCAGGTGGAACGGCCAAACAAGGAAGAGATAGAAACTTTCAAGCTATTTTACCTTTAAGAGGTAAAATTCTTAACGTAGAAAAAGCAATGTCTCATCGTGTCTTTGAAAATGAAGAAATAAGAAATATTTATACAGCTTTAGGAGTTACAATTGGAACAGAAGAAGATTCTAAAGCATTGAACTTGTCTAAATTAAGATATCACAAGATTGTAATTATGTGTGATGCCGATGTTGATGGTAGCCACATTGCCACACTTATCTTAACGTTTTTCTTTAGGTATATGAAAGAGCTTATAGAAGCTGGTCATGTGTATATTGCAACACCACCACTTTACTTAATTAAAAAAGGAAGCAAAAAACGCTACGCTTGGTCTGAAAAAGAACGTAATGAAATT
Organism: Flavobacteriaceae bacterium; assembly: GCA_003564185.1. Classification (GTDB taxonomy): domain Bacteria; phylum Bacteroidota; class Bacteroidia; order Flavobacteriales; family Flavobacteriaceae; genus Psychroflexus. Next base: position 7,956 of record PXFS01000102.1, on the reverse strand, counting down.
GTAAACGAATATAAAACTAGTGTTAGTGTTCAACGTTATAAGGGACTTGGAGAAATGAATGCAGAACAATTATGGGACACCACAATGAATCCTGAAAATAGAATTCTTAGAAAAGTGACCATTGATAATTTAGGTGAAGCAGATCGAATTTTTTCTATGTTAATGGGTGACGAGGTTCCGCCAAGAAGAGAATTTATTGAAAAAAATGCAGTATATGCTAATATTGATGCATAATAAATTTTATTAAAAAAAGTCCTTCACTAGTGAAGGACTTTTTTTATATTACATTCTCCAAATGAAAATGAAGTAAATTTAGCTCTTATTTGAGAAAATAAAATTTGTATATCGCTATGAAAAAATGGATTATTACTTTTTGTTTTCTACCCTTTACAACCTTTTCACAAATCAATTTATCACCCCTTTTAACTGCTGGACTTGAAGATGCCCAACAATTTGCATCGAGTTACTTAAATCCAGGATTTGATACCGTAGCTTACAATCTATCCAATGGATGGTATAGTTCAGCAAAGGCCAAAGGACTTGGAAGCTTTGAGTTAACAATTATAGGTAATGTTTCTTTTACTTCAAGCAATCAGCAAAAATTTGAATTGAATACAAATGATTATAATTTCTTAACTTTTTCAGATGGTTCTAATGTACAAGAAGTGGCTAATGTTTTAGGTCAAAATGATCCAGCATTAAATGCTTTAGTAGTATTTACAGATGAAAATGGTATTGAACAAAGCATTGGTTTTGAGCTGCCACAAGGCTTATCTAATAGCGGGATTAATTTTATTCCTACCGCTATGCTCCAAGCTAATGTAGGTTTGGTTTTCGGTACAGAGGCAATTGTTCGCTTTCTACCTGAGATAAAAACTAGCGATAATCAAGCACGGTTTTATGGTATTGGTATTAAAAATGAATTTACAAGTTGGATTTCGGGCGCTGATAAACTACCTATAAGCCTAGCTGGAATAGCTAATTATTCAAATTTTATTGGTCGCTTTGCTCTAGATGACACTCCTCTGATTGAAGCTACCAGTCAACAAATAGACACTCGACTAGATACGTGGGCTTTTGATTTTATCTTATCTACAAAACTGCCTGTAATCAATTTTTATGCCGGTGGAGGATACGTCACAGCTAGCTCCAGATATGCTTTACTTGGTCAATATCAAGTTAATTCTGGTCAAAATGCTGGTGAAACAATTTCTGATCCAATACGTGGAACTTCACGAATAAATGGATATCGAGCAACGCTTGGAACACGTTTTAGCCTAGGTGTTTTTAAGCTTTTTGCTGATTATAGCTTTCAGGAATTTAACACAGTTTCTGTTGGTATGGGTTTTGGGATTTAAATTCAATACCTATCTAAAACTGAATCCAAGTGCTAATAGGGTAGTGATCCGATAATTCAATTTTATAGTTAGAAAAATCAATTACCTTAAATTTTTCATCGGTTAAAATAAAATCGATTCGAATAGGAATAAAATCAAAGTCAAAAGTCTTTCCAAAACCATTGCCACGCTCTTTATAACTATCCATTAGACCATTTGACTTTATTTCTCTATAAACACTTGAAAAGGCTGTATTATTAAAATCTCCCATAACTATGTTAGGAAAAGGACTTCCGCTTAAACTTTTTGAGATTAAATTAGCCTGTTTTGCTTGTAGAGCAAATGACTTACTTACTCGTTTTAAAAGCCGTTGTTGATTTTCTTCACTCAAGGCTTTCACTTTTGGTGTTATTTTAAGTGATTCTAGGTGAATATTGTACATCCTTAATGTATCTGTCTTAATTTTTATGTCAGCAAAAATGGCATTATTAGATTTGTTTTTAAAATCTAAGTTACCCGTATTTAGAATAGGAAATTTAGAAAAAATAGCCAGGCCATTATTTTTATTTTTTCCTCTATGTTGAATAAATTGATAGGGGTAAATTTTTCTTAAGTTAAAATCAACATCCTCTTTAAAATCTTGTAATGCAATTACATCTGGATTTTCATCAATTAAAAATTGCTTGATTTTATTCACAATTTGATCATCATTAATCCATAAATGCATATTGAAATGTCTTACATTATAACTTAAAACATGAAGATTAGCTTTGCTGTGTTCTAGTTTTTCATTAATCACGTATAATGAAGTTATATGCGAATAACCAAAAGCTAATACGATTAAAGACATTAGAATACGTTTGTTAAGTTTGATTAACCAATAAATCACAAACAGCATATTAATCAATAATAGCAAAGGAATAGAAAAATTCAGAATTGAAATTAAGGGAATAAAGTCTGCAGGTATAAAAGGTAATAAGTAAGATACAATGAGAAGTGCAGCAAAGATTTAATTTATAAAATAAGCAAATTGGTCTAAAAATTTCATATAATTTCATCAAAAGGTAAACCAACTACATATCTTTTCCAGCATCAAATAAAAAGTCTTTCTCTTCTTTTGTCAAACTATCGTATCCATTTTTTGAAATTTTATCTAAAATGTCATCTATTTTCTTTTGTTTTTCATTTTTATTTATATGGTTATTTGAAGTAGATTTTTTTGAGTTTTTATTTTTATGTACTGTTTTCATTTTAGGTTTTTTACTCCCAATAGAGCTAAAATAATCTGCAATAGCATCCATATATTTTTCAAAACCTGCACCAATGTCAACGCCTTTGTCTAATTGCTTAGAATAGAAATATCCTAATAAGGCACCACCAAGGTGAGCAAGGTGCCCACCAGCATTACCCATCGGAATTCTTATGATATCAAGAACTACAAAAAGCGTAGCTATATGCCATAATTTCACATTTCCAATAAGAAAAAAACGCATACTAAGGTTTGGTGCCTTAGTGGCAATACCCACTAAAATTGCCATAACTGATGCCGATGCACCTATTAAATAGGATTTTCCAATACCTTGAAAAGCAGGAAATAAATTGTAACTTAACATGAAAACTAAGGCTCCAGAAATAGCTCCTAAAAAATAATAATTCAGCATCTTTTTAGGGGAGAAAAACTCCAAAAAAAAGCGTCCTGAGAAATATAGAACAATCATATTAAACAAAATATGTATAAATCCTGAATGCAAAAAAGCATAACTTACAATACTCCAAGGTTTAAAAAGAAACTCTAAAGGTTCTTTGTCAAACACCAACCATTCTATAAAAAAATTAGATTGACTTTCAAACAAAAACCCGATTGTTCTAAATACAAAAGTGAGTATAAAAAACAATAAATTTACAGCTATGAGCTTCTCTGTCATAGAGGCCATAGCATATTTATATCTAAACTGACTTTTCCAATCCATTATTCAAATTTATTAATTCCACTGATTTCTTTCATTGTTTTTTTTCCAATACAAGACCATAAAAAAACCAACTATAGCTCCGCCAATATGAGCCCAATGAGCTATATTGCTTTCTCCTAATATGCTTGCACCAGAAATAGCAGCATATACATCCAATAAAAAATACGCTCCTATAAGGTACTTTGCTTTTATTGGGATAGGTATAAATAACAAATAAAGAGGTAGGTTAGGATACAACATAGCAAAACCAGCTAATAATCCAAATATAGCCCCAGAGGCTCCAACCATACTAGACAAATAACTCGATACTAAGGTTTGGGTGGTTTCTTTTGGAATACCACTACTTATTCTTATTCTGTCTTTCATGTCAGCAGTGAATTGAAGAGTTTCCTTTATGTGCTCCTCATTATATCCTGCTTCTATATAAGCTTGATAGGCTCCTGTAAAATTGATATAATTAAAAAACAATTGCAATGCAGCAGCTCCTAAGCCAGCCGATATATATAGAAAGAGAAATCTTTTTTGTCCAATGCTTTGCTCCATAACACTGCCAAATATGAATAACATAAACATATTGAAAAATATGTGAGTAGTGCTACCGTGCATAAACATATGAGTGAAAATTTGCCAGTATTCAAAATTTTCATTTTCAGGATACCATAAAGCAAACACCTTAAAAGCATACTCACCAACATAGGCTGTCCCAAAAAAGAACAAAACATTTGCTACTAATAGTGTTTTTACAGTATCAGTTAATCTTCCTCCCATAGTTTTACATTAATTTTTTATCAAAATCATCACTATTCATAGTGATAAAAATAGGTCTATTTTTTGGTGTTTTGGTGGGGGTTGAACAAGAAAAAAGTTGGCTTACTAGTTTCATTTGTTCTTCTACTTCTAATTTTTTTCCTGCTTTAATTGCAGTGGTCTCTGCAATTGAAATAGCCAATAATTCTTTTAAATTGATTTCACTTCCTGGAATACCATCTTTAAAATTGGCCTTTAATTCGTCAAAAAGACTTCCAATTTCTGATTCTGAAAAAAAAGCAGGAATACCACCAATTTGTATTTCTTGATGAGTAAATTTAATGAAATCGAAACCCACTTGGTTCAAATGAATCTTTAATTCACGTAAAATTTCAAAATCTGATGGATGAATATCAATTATTAGTGGAAACATTAATTGTTGACTTAATTCAGGTTGATCATGAAACTTTTGTAACAATTCTTCAAAGAGAATTCTAAAATGAGCTCTATGTTGATCAATTACAAGTAAGCCTGATTTAAGAGAAGTAACAATGTATTTTTTCTGTAATTGAAAAGAAGTAGGTTCTTTTTGCAAATTGTGGTCTTGAAATGAAATAGTATTTTGAACATTTGTTTCAATTTCTTGATTAATTTGACTTTCAAATGCTTCTGAAGAGGAGTTTCTAACCCCTTCGTATAATTTTTGCCAATTTTGAGTATTTTGTTTTGTTGAAAAGTTTTTAGAAGGAATTGAAGTGAATATAGATTTACTTGATTCCTTTTTCTGAAAATCTTCTTTAAATGGGTTAAAATTTCTGTCTACTTCAATGCTAGGACTCTTTGCAGTTGATTTGTATTTTTCATAGCTAGGATCAAGTTCACTACTATGATCAAAATCTAAAACAGGAGCTATTTGAAATTGTCCAAGACTATGTTTTACAGCTGATTTTAAAATAGCATATATAGCATGTTCATCCTCAAATTTAATTTCTGTTTTGGTAGGGTGAATATTGATGTCAATGCTTTTTGGGTCAATTGTTAAATTCAAAAAATAGGAGGGATGTGTTTTCTCTTTTAAAATACCTTCATATGCACTTGCAACAGCATGGTGCAAATAAGAATTTTTGATAAAACGATGATTGACAAAGAAAAATTGTTCTCCGCGGGTACGTTTAGCAAAACTAGGTTTACCAATAAAACCAGAAATGTTAATTAGTTCGGTCTGCTCTTCCACTGGAACAAGGTTTTCATTAGCTTTTCCTCCCATAACACCTACAATACGTTGTCTTAGTTTACTTTTTGGTAGATGAAATAATTCTGTACCATTATGATACATCTTGAAACTTACTTCAGGATGGGCTAGTGCAACCCGTTGAAATTCATCTATAATATGACGCTGCTCAACATTATCTGATTTTAAAAAGTTTCTTCGTGCTGGAATGTTATAAAAAAGATTTTTTACATTCACCACCGTACCAACTTGAGTGACACAGGGCTCTTGTTTCTTTACTACACTACCTTCAATGTGAATTTCAGTGCCTACTTCACAGTTAGTCGTCTTGGTTTTCAATTCAACCTGAGCAACTGCTGCAATTGATGCCAGTGCTTCACCTCTAAACCCATTGGTAGTTAATTGAAATAAATCTTCAGCTTTTTTAATTTTTGAAGTAGCGTGGCGCTCAAAAGCTAATCGAGCATCTGTCATGCTCATGCCTTTACCATCATCAACAATTTGTATAAGCGTTTTGCCCGAATCCTTAATTAATAATTGTATGTTTTGTGCTTCTGCATCAATACTATTTTCAAGTAATTCCTTGACTACAGAGGATGGTCTTTGAACCACCTCTCCAGCAGCTATTTGATTGGCTACGTGGTCAGGTAATAGTTGAATAAAACTTTCCATAGTTTATTGAAGTCCTTTAAAGATAGATAAATCAAAATCAATTATCCATAAAAAAATGAGTACGAGTATTGCAACAATCATAATCACACGTCGGTTAATTGAACGGTTGCCACGATTTCTGCTTCGCTTACGGTCTGCTGCCCATTGCGCTCCGAAATCAATTTGATTAGTTGTGTTTTTGTACTTATGAAATTTTGAATCGAAATCATAAATATTACCCTCCTCTTTCCCTTTGTAATAGCGTGGAGTGTAATTGTAACGTTGATTTCTGGGTAATTTAAAGCCTTTTAATTTCATGTACTTAATGTATTCAGTTGTTTGAAATTACTTATAAAAAAATCATCTTTTAATCATTGTATTTGAGAATACAATGATTAAAAGATAAAATTAAGTATTTAAATGCATTCTGTAGGTATAATTTCAATTATTTAAGAAATAATCAACCTATGATTTATAAAACTTAGCATTTTTTTTTAGTTCAGCCATCTGTATAGCGGCTACAGCAGCTTCGCAGCCTTTGTTACCATGTTTTCCTCCTGAGCGGTCAATACTTTGTTGTTTAAAGTCATCTGTAAGAACACAAAAAATAATAGGAATATCACCTTCTACATTTAGTTGTCTAATACCCTGAGTTACCCCTTGACAAACAAAATCAAAATGTTTGGTTTCCCCTTGTATTACATTTCCCACAGCAATAATAGCATCTAACATATCAAAGCTTTCTGATAATTTCTTACATCCGTAAATTAATTCGAAGCTGCCAGGGACATTCCAACGCACAATATTTTCTTTGATTACACCAGCTTCAATAAGTACATCAAACGCACCTTGAAATAAATTTTCTGTAATTTCTGGATTCCATTCAGAAACAACAATACCTATTTTAAAGTCTTTAGCTTCCGGCAACTTGCTCTTATCAAATTCAGATAAATTTTTATCTAGAGTAGCCATTATCTATTTTTTTAAGGCTTGAGTTTTTCCTAAATAAACCTCTACTCGTTTAGCTTCTTCAGATTGTGGATACTTATTTTTAATAGCCTTTAAATGGGTTTCAGCTTTTGCTATTTGATTTAATTCAATAGCGGTTTGAGCTGCTTTTAAGTGAAATTTTGGGGTAATAAAATTATTAGCGTTATTTTTTGCAGCTTTTTCAAAATAACCAAGTGCATCTTCCATCTGGTCAAGTTCTAAAAAGGCATTCCCAATAGCTCCAAGAGCCATTGAGCTTAGAATTTTATCGTCAGCTTTAAATTTGTCTAAGTGGGTAATTGCATTTTTGTAGTCTTTCAATTCTAAATAAGCCATACCAGCATAATAGTTTGCTAATCTTCCTGACTTGGTACCGCTATACGAATCAGCAATACCAACAAACCCCAACTTACCTCTACTTCCATCAAGCGATAAAGTATAAAGTGAATCTTTCATTTTTTTTGTATCGGCTTCTACAGCATCATCAAATAATCGTTGAGCAAATACAATTTCTTCAGCAGCTTCGGTTTCTTTTGGTGCTAAAATTAAATTTTGGTAACCTAAATAGCCTAAAGAAGCAACTGCAATCACAATAACAACACCAAGGATAGTCTTTTGGTGCTTACTAATAAATTCTTCTGTCTTACTGGCTTTTTCGTCTAAAGAATCAAAGACTTCTGCTGTTGTCGACTCTTCTAAGACTTTATCTTCTCTTTCTTTTTTATTTTTCGGCTTGTAACCTCTTTTGTTATATGTTGCCATTTAAGTTTTTTTTAGTGACCCGCAAAAATAGAATTTTTATTAATAAATCAATGAATTTAGCAAGAAATTGTTTTAAAATAGAATTCCTTACTTACACCTATTTTAACTGAATTTTTCTAATGAATCAAGTAAGTACTATTAAGTTTTGATAAAACCGTTGAAAATCTTGTCTACTGCTTTATCTGTACTAATTTTTGTTTTTCTGCAGAAGAGCTCACTTCGATAAAATTTCAACTCTACTCTCGTTCGTTGAAATCACTCAGTGACC
>PXFS01000099.1 GCA_003564185.1 Flavobacteriaceae bacterium | reverse complement strand
TTATACAAAAAAATGAAAATCTATAAACTCATTTAAGCTTCACTTGGCTTACTTAAGCTAGGTTTTAAGCCTAGTCTCTTTTTCAAAACAGCTAAAAAAAAGATTTATTTAGGCTTTTCTCACAAAAGTAGTGTGTGCCATGTTATATAGACTACCTTACTAACCGGTCAACTTTTGTTTGAAAAGTTGTTTCCAATAAAAAACATAAAATCAATGAAAAAGAACACCCCTTCTCTTTTTAAAAAAGCTAAACTGAAAAATTATTTTAACAGCTTGCTTAGCTATGGGTTGTTGTCTGCATTAATTCTGGGAGCAATTTTTTTAGGAAATGCCATCTATCAAGGTAAAGAAATAGGATTTGTTGACATGAGTAGTGCTTTGGGTAAATTTTTAGTGCCCTTAGCTTACTTGCTCTTAGCTTTTAAAATATTTTTCTTTTTGTTTTTGCTAAGGGCGTACAAAATGTATCGGCCTGTTGCTACAGTTTCTGATAATGAGCTACCCCATTGTACTGTAATTATACCTGCATTTAATGAAGGTGAACAAGTTTACAAAACCTTATTAAGCCTCCAAAACAGCAATTACCCCGCACACAAAATTAGCCTAATTGCTATAGATGATGGAAGTAGCGATGATACTTGGTGGTGGATGCAAAAAGCCAAGGTACTAATGAAAGATAGCTTGATTATCCTTCAGCAAAAAGAAAATAAAGGAAAACGAGAGGCGCTTTATCGCGCTTTTATGGACATAAGCACAGAAGTTGTGGTGACCGTTGATAGTGATTCTTTAGTCGAAAAAAACACGCTTAGAAACTTAGTTAGTCCGTTTGTTACCCATAAAAATTGTGGAGCAGTTGCGGGAAATGTAAAAGTGCTTAACTTGGATGAAGGAATAATTCCCCGAATGTTAAATGTAAGTTTTACTTTTAGTTTTGAGTTTATAAGGTCTGCACAGAGTTTTTATGGATCAGTTCTTTGTACTCCAGGAGCGCTATCTGCCTATCGAAAAAAAGCAGTTGACCAATGTCTTGAGCAGTGGGTTAATCAAACTTTTTTAGGAAAACGAACTCAAATTGGTGAAGACCGAGCCATGACTAATATGATTTTAAAACAGGGGTATGATGTAAATTTTCAGGCAAATGCTAACGTCATTACTGAAATCCCCATTAGCTATAACCAGCTTAGAAAAATGTTTACCCGTTGGGAACGAAGTAACGTAAGAGAAAATATTATGATGACAAAATTTGCTTTTGGTAACTTTAGAAGATCACAAAAATGGCCGTCAAGAATACTCTTAGTTAATCAATGGATTAAAATTATTTTTGCCTATCCGGCATTAGTTTTAATGCTTGTTTTTCTCTTTCTTAAGCCTGCGTTGTTTATTTACATCAGCTTATCTAGTATTTTGATTTTTGCTAGTATCCCGGCTTTGTTTTTTTACTACCGCTACAGAAATTTCAATCAGTCTTTACTTTCATACAGCTACAGTACCTTTTATGCCTTTAGCTTGTTTTGGATTACTCCTTATGCAATTTTAACTGCTAGAAATAATGGCTGGCTAACTAGAGCACCTAAAGTTTAATTCAAGCTTTATTACAACTATTCTGGATAAGCAACATAATCATCATCTCCTGGAACTTCAGGAAACTTTTTATCTTTCCAATCTTGCTTGGCCTGCTCCAATCGCTTTTGGTTAGAGGAAACAAAATTCCAAGCTATATAACGTTCTTCTGGAAATGGCTCACCTCCAAAAATATACACTTTAGCATTTGCTTTTAAGGTAAATTCACATAAACTGGCGTTTTTGGCTACCAAAATTTTTCTTGCGCCATACACATGTCCATCATTCTCAATTTCACCTTCTAAAATGTATAGCGCTACTTCGCCGTAAAGTGCATTACCAATATTAATTTTCTTTTCTACTGAGGAAGAGATTTCCACAAAATAGAGTTGACTGTGGACAGGTACAGGCGATTTTCTTTGAAAAGCTTCTCCTGCAATAAGTTTATAACTTACCTCATCTTCTTCCCATTGAGGAATATCCTTGGCTTCTATATGATGAAATTGAGGATTCATTTCCTCTAAATGCTTGGGCAAACCAACCCAAATCTGTAAGCCATGTAGGCTTTTTTTCTTTCCTCTTAAGTATTCGGGAGTTCGTTCAGAATGCACTACTCCCTTTCCGCCAGTCATCCAATTAACAGCACCGGGTTGAATTTCAACTTCAGAGCCTAAACTATCTCTGTGCAGGATTGATCCTTCAAATAAATAAGTAAGCGTAGATAAGCCAATATGTGGATGTGGCCCCACATCTAAGTTTTGGTGTTCATCCATTTCTTCTGGTCCCATGTGGTCAATAAACACAAAAGGACCAACCGATCTTTTTTTTCTGAAAGGCAATAGTCGTCCCACCATAAAGTTGCCAATATCTGCCGCTCGTTCTTCAATAATTAATGATAAATTAGACATTCATATCTATTTAAAGGAGAATTTAGTGATTAAATTCTCCTTATCATTCAAATCAAAGTTAAACATTTTTTTGAATTTAATCTATCCTTGTAATTGTGCTTTCCAACATATCAATTACAAACACATAGATTTTGATAAAAATAGTTTGATTTTAGGTTTCAAATAATTTTATCTTATTTACAGAATTTTGTTTTATAAAGTACTGATTAGAGGTTGTGATAGGCTCTCTGACTTTCTTAGGCTTTATAACTTCTAATTTAATGAACTTTCTAAAATTCATGGTTGTGTTTAATAGGATTTAAGTAGTAATGAAAGTGTTAAAGTTTTTGTGCGCAGAATCTCAAATTTTCACTAATCAAGCTTTCATTTTTAAAGAATTCAATTACTTTTAAGCCAAATTTTGAATCTTACTTTTTATGCCTAAAAATAATCGACTTTTTCTGTTAGACGCTTATGCACTTATTTTTCGTGGTTATTACGCTTTCATCAAAAATCCTAGAATAAATTCTAAAGGCCAAGATACTTCAGCCATTATGGGTTTTATGAATTCACTTTTTGATGTCATTAAACGTGAAAAGCCTAACTTATTAGCAGTATGCTTTGATAAAGACGGGAGCCATGCACGTACCGAAATGTATAAAGATTACAAAGCTAATAGAGATGAAACCCCTAAGGCAATCAAAGAATCCATCCCAATTATACAAGATATTTTAAAAGCTATGCAAATCCCCGTAGTAGAAGTTGCAGGCCTTGAAGCCGATGATATTATTGGAACCTTAGCTAAACAAGCTGAAAAAGAAGATTTTGAGGTCTATATGGTGACTCCCGATAAAGATTTTGCGCAATTGGTTTCTGAAAACATTTTTATGTACAAACCTTCGCGAATGGG
>PXFS01000104.1 GCA_003564185.1 Flavobacteriaceae bacterium | reverse complement strand
TCTACTTTAAGTTCATCTGCATCAATATAAATTCGAGCAAAAAAATCATGTAATCGATGTGGATAATTTTTGAATTTCCCATTAAGTTCTTCAATATAAAAAGTACCTATGGGTAGGCTTTCTGAAGTTAAAAATGTATTGGCTTTTCCTTGGAATTTGAACCGTGTTTTGAAATTGGTAATTTCTTCATCAAAAATATTCTGGTCGTTTTCTGAAGTGGTTGTAATCTCTGTAAAACTAACAAAATCTGAAGCAATTTGTAAATCCATTTCCACCGACTTATTGGTTTGGTGAATAATATCGGGAAGTCTAGTTAAGCTTCCTTTTAAAGAAACATCAGAAGAGCCAACCTCAAATCTAAAAAACTCAACGGTGGTTAGGTTGCCATCCATTTCAGCTTGAATATTCAAGTTCTTTATAGGCAGGTGATAGGAATCTGTGGTGAAATTGAGGTTCTTAATAGAAAGCGAAGCAAAATAGGCTTGATTGAATTCTTCTAAGGCTCTTTCTGGATTTTCTAAATCTATGATGTCATTAAACTTCATTTTTAGTTGTACCTTTCCAGTCAGGTTTCTCAAGTCATTTAGATTAAAGAACCCGGTTAAAAAGTCTAAATCAAAATCAGAATCCAATTCTAAATCTATTTCAGGACTTTCAAAGTTGGTGATTCTAAGTTCACCTTTAAAAATACCCGCTTCAGGTGAAGCACTAAAGTTTTGTATTTTAACTTCAGAAGTTCTAATATCTCGATTTTCACCATTGGTAAAGCTTCCTTGAAAATTCAAATCGCTTAATTTTTTGTCCTCTTCAATATTATCAAAAAAACCATTCTCACAACCAAATCTGGCTTCTACTAAAGGCGAGTTTCCGTTGATGGATTTTCCCTGGATGCTTGCTTCAAAAAACACATCTCCTTGATTTTCATATACCTTTAAGGCTTCTGTAACTTCTTCAGGAGCAAGTGCTATAAATAAATCGAAATTTCTTTTTAAGCCTTCAAATTTTAAGTCCATATTGACTTCATCAGCTAAGTCAATTCCTCCAGACATTCCAAACACTCCATTTTCAACCACTAATTGAGAATCTTCAAATTTGATTTTACTACTCTCTAAATCGTACATGAAACCTGTATCTAGTTCCATGTATTTATTTTTCACAAAGGAGGTGTCCTGGTCTTTAATGATGTTAAAAACCAATTCAGTATCCAAATCGATTTTAAATTGTTCTTTAAAAGCTTTAATTTTTGTTGATCCTTTTTCAATCTGGGCGTCTAATTTTAAAGAATCTTTAAGGCTAAGCTTGCTTAAATGAATTTTTTCTAGCTTAATTTTTTCCAGGTGATAATTTAAACCAGCATCTTCAGATGTACTTTCTTTCTGATTTTTTAAACTTTCAAAAGCAGTTACAGCATTATACTGGTCTTCAGTATTTTGAATAATTTTTATGTTTCCTTTGGCCAATTTAATGGCTTTAATATCAAATTCTCCTTTTAAAATTTTCAGTAAGTCAAAACCAACATAAGCGTCTTCAATTTGAACAAAGGCTTGGTTTGTAGTTTTGTTTTCAAAAACCAAAACGTCTTGTAAATCTATAGAGATGTAAGGAAAATTTTCAAAAGGTGAAATTTTTGTATGTGCTACTTCAATTTTTCCTTGAATTGTTTCACTGTATTGTGCTATAGCTTTTTGCGTAAGTTGGTCTTTTTGTATAACTAAATATAAACTAGCCCCAGTAAAAATTAGGAGCGGTAAAATAACAATCCAAAGAAGTATTTTTTTCCAAATTTTCATGCTTGTTTTTAATTTTAAACGTTTCAGAAAAATAAACTTATCAAATATTTGGTTAAATTTTAATTTCTTTATCTAACTGTGCAATTTGTTTAGGTGAACCAAATAAATAAATTAAGTCGTCAATTTCAATAATGGTTTCGGGTCCAATATAAGAGATGTATTTTTGCCCTCTTTTTATGGCTAATAAGTTTACTTTATATTTATTGGCTAAGCCTGTTTCACTTAATTTTTTACCTACAATATCGTTTCTGTTGTGTTGTACATGAAGTGTAGCCAATTCTTTGTTAGGTATGTTAAATTGTTGGAAGCTTCCTTTTTTGTTTAATGGTTTTACTGCTGAAAATAACTCGTAGTCAGAAGCTCTTATTTCCGCAACAATTTCACCAATTTTAGATTCGGTGACTAAATACTGCTTGAGTACGCGAGAAAATATTTCAATAGAAGTTTCAAATTCCTCAGGAATAACTTCATCAGCACCAATTTTTAGATTTTCCTCAATTTCTTTTACGTATCGTGTACGCACAATAATGTGAGTGGTTTGTGAAAACTGCCTAATATTAAAGATAATTTGATGGGTAGCTTCTGGATCTGAAATAGCAATAACCACTACTCTTGCTTTGTGTGCGTTAACGTGATTCAGGATTTCTTGTTCAGCGGCGTCTCCAAAAACTACGTGTTTATTCTCTGCTTTAGCTTCCTTCATCAACTCCGCATCAAACTCTATTATGGCATGTGGAATGTCCATGCTTTCTGCTACTCTAGCAATGTTTTTCCCGTTAATTCCATAGCCAATAATAACTAGGTGGTCTTCTAAATCGTCAAATGAATCATTTTCAGGATCATTTGTATGTTGTTTTCTGTTGTCTAAACGTTTCTTTACCTTATTTGGAATAGGTACGCGTATTAACCAACTAGCAAAACCTTCTGAACGTTGCATCATAAATGGCGTGATCCCCATAGATATGATTGATACGGCTAGAAAAAGCTGATAAACTTCGTTGGTTAAAATTTCATTTTGAATACCCACAGTAGAAAGTAGTAATGAAAATTCACCTACTTGAAATAAATTAAAACCTGCAATGTGAGCTGTTTTTACATCATACCTTAATCCTATGGAAAGCAAAACAATAATTATTTTTTTAATTAAGAAAACCGCAATTACAAAACCGAGAATTTCAAAAAAGTGATGTCTAAAAAAGCTCAAGTCTAAAAGTGAACCAACCGATATAAAAAAGAAACTAATAAATATTTCTCTAAAAGGAAGCACATTGGCTGTAGCTTGATGAGAATATTCTGATTCAGAAATAATTAAGCCTGCAAAAAATGCACCTAAAGCCAACGAAAGACCAACAGCAGAGGTTAACCAAGCAACTCCAAAACAAAGAAGTATTACCGTTAAAATAAACAGCTCTTTGTTTTTGGTTTTGATCACCACTTCTAACACATAAGGAACTACAAAGCGCTGAAGAAAGAATACAACAACCCCCACCCCAGCTAATTTAGCCAGCATAAATAATAGAGTCATGGTTACATCATCTGCTTTTCCAGCTAATATTGGAGTTACCAACATCATGGGAACTACAATAATATCCTGAAAAATTAAAATTCCCAATGCAATTCTGCCATGCGGTGTCTTAATTTCTCCACGGTCGTTTAAAATTTTAAGTACAATTGCAGTAGAACTTAAGGATATTAAAAAGCCTAAAAAAACAGCTTGATTTACTGGTAAGCCCAAATTCATAGCCACCAGTGCAGTGATTAAAATTGTGACACCAACTTGCAATCCACCGCCAATAAATACGGTTTTCCAAATGCTTATTAGTCCTTTAAAAGAAAGTTCAATTCCAATGATAAATAGAAGAAAAATGATTCCAATTTCAGAAAGTAACTCTACTTCGTGATGAGAGCTTAATAAGTTAAATACGCTGGGACCAACAATTATACCTGCTAAGAGAAAACCTAAAATTGAAGGGACTTTGATTTTTTGGAAAATTAAAATAATGGGCAGAGCAATTCCCATCACGATAACAATTTCTTTAAGCAGAGGTATTTCCATAAACGCTTTTTAAAAAATTAATTAGAATCTATACCCTACATTAATACCGCCTCTAAAAATAAAATCGAAATTTCTATCATTATTTTCATCACTAAAAAGATTTCTGCCAACTCCAGCATGAATTTCGAAAACCACTCCACCTCTAGAAACTAATTTATAACCAGCCCCTAAACCTAAGGCTAAATCAACTATATTTTTACTAGTCCTAAAAGGCTCCCCAAAGTCTCCAGTTCTTTCAACACGGTCTTGAACACTATTTAGCATACTAAAACCTTCAAGAAAAAATCCATCAGCATAGCCTTCACCAAAATGGAACCTGTAGTATCCAGTTAATGCGTAATTAATCCTCCAATTAATAGTATTATCAAAAGGAACCATTACGCTTAAACCAACAGAAGATTCATCAGTGAGTAAGTTTTCGTAGGCAATTTCCAAATTACCTAATATGAGATACAGCGGATCTATTTTTATTTCATGATTAAGTAAATTTGAATATTCTAAATCATTACTTTGAGATACAGCAATTTGCTGTAATCCAATAACAAAAATTACTATGGCTAAAATTTTACTTTTCATTTCATTGATTTATTTGCACAAAGATATTTTTTTTGAGCACACGCATAACATTTTCTCTATCATAATTTAAGTGTAGCCTCAATAATAATGAAGTTCAACTTTTACTTTAATATTCTTTTTAAGCTTATCTTTGTCAAAATTTTAGAATTTAATTATGACGCATAAAGCAGGTTTTGTAAATATAGTAGGAAATCCAAATGTAGGCAAATCTACCTTAATGAACGCTTTTGTAGGAGAACAGCTTTCTATTATTAATTCAAAAGCCCAAACCACTCGGCACCGAATTTTAGGTATTGTGAATGGAGATGATTTTCAAGCTATTTTTTCGGATACTCCAGGAATTATTAAACCCGCTTATCAGCTTCAAAATGCTATGATGGACTTTGTGAAATCAGCTTTTGATGATGCAGATGTTTTGATTTATCTTGTTGAAATTGGCGAGAAAGCATTGAAAGATGAAAACTTCTTGAGCAAGATTAAATCGGCTAAAATGCCTGTTTTGCTCTTGCTGAATAAAATTGATTTAGCCAACGAAGGAGTCTTAGAAGAACAAGTAAGTTATTGGCAAGAACAAGTGCCAAATGCTGAAATTTTTGCCATTTCTGCCACTCAGAAATTTGGAGTTCCACAAGTTTTTAAGCGTATTGTAGAATTATTACCTGAATCTCCTGCATTTTATCCCAAAGACCAACTTACCGATAAGCCTGAACGTTTTTTCGTGAATGAAGCCATCCGAGAAAAAATTCTGAAGCATTACAAAAAAGAGATTCCCTACAGTGTTGAAGTAGATACCGAATCGTTTGAAGAAGAAGAGAATATTATTAACATCAGGAGCATAATTATGACTGAAAGAGAAAGCCAAAAAGGTATTATTATAGGTCATAAAGGAAAAGGCTTAACCCGAATAGGTTCTGAAGCTAGACGTGATCTAGAACGCTTTTTTGGAAAGAAAATTTACTTAGACATATATGTGAAAGTAGAAAAAAATTGGCGAAATGATTCCAGAAAACTTCGTCAGTTTGGCTATGACGATTAATCTTGTTTTTAAGTTCTAACTTTTTTTATGGACTCTTAAAAGTTAGATACTTATAGATGCAAAAACGATGATAAATTGAACGTTGCGTGTTATTTATCTATTTCATCACAATTGAGAGATATTTAATTTTAATGTTGATTTAGATTTGACCCCTCTGGGGTCATTGAGCTATGGGGGATGATTGTTTCTATAAACATATAACCCCTATGGGGTTAAGGTTATTAGATTTTCGGAATCCAAAGGATTCATAGGTGTATAGAAAAATTTATTTGATACCAGTACCACTTATCAATTGAAATTACTAGTATAAATTTTCGACCCAGTTTAGTTAAATGTTTCCAAGTAAAATTCACCTTTCAATAAAAAGATAAATTTCAATAAACTAATTATCAACTTCTTCCGATGGATTATTCCTATTCTCTTAAGATTACATTAGTATTTGGTCCTTCACTAAAAAGAAGATCTAAAATACTTAGATTTGGAAGAAAACCTAATTTTTCTTCAAACACTTGAGTATATTTTAAATTTTCAGTTTCATGTTTTCTTTTGGCTTTTGCAAAACCTCTTAAGTCTTTTACATGAGCTGGATACTTCAGTTGAAAGTCAGTAGTTTTTTTAGTAGCTATTTCAATTTGCAAAAAGTCAATTAAAATTTGCCAACAGTCTTGATTAAAATCGATTAGAAACTTATATTTTTTTTCGTAAAGCGGTTGAATTTCATCTTCATAAAATTCAAAATAAGGAGATGAACGATAAGCGGCTTGAAGCGACTTCCAATGTAAATCTTGCCATGGAAAATCATTTTCAATACTTACCTCTTTTAGGACTTGTTTTCTTTTGTTTGTTTTATTTTTCTGATGTTTGATGGGGATATTTAACAGCAACTTACCATTAGCACCATAAATATATTGCCTACTTCTATAACTTTGTTTTTGATAGTTTTCATTTACTTCAAAGTTCCATTCTTTAAATTGAATTGCACGAGCAACTAAATCAATTGGAGCAAAGTAAGTATATGGTACTATGGCTGTATTCATTGTTAAGCTTCTTTACGCTTTTTGAATAATCTGTAGCCTAAGCCTAAAACAACCACCATTAAAAAGTAAGGGAAATATGAAACGGGTTCACCATCGCCACCAACCGTCGTGAATAATCTCTCCCATCGTATTTTATTAAAGCCAGTAGCATTACTATCCCAACTCATCCAAACAAAAACAGGTTTTCCTACAATATGAGTTTCAGGCACAAAACCCCAAAATCTACTATCTTCACTATTATGGCGGTTGTCTCCCATCATCCAATAATAGTTTTGCTTTACTTGGTACTCTGAAATTTCTTGGTTATTAAGCATTACTTTTCCATTTTGGAAAGTAAGTTTTTGCTCAATTCCCATTTCTTCGCCTTCATATACTTCAATAAGTCTCCTGTAGATGGAAAAGTTACTTTCATTCATGGGTAAAACATCGTCTTTTTTTGGAATGTATATGCTTCCCATTTGATCGCGATTCCAATTGACTTTTCCATTATTAGGAAAAATAGAGGAATCTTTATACCCCTTTTTCATAATAATAGGCTCCGCAGAGGCTACATTAGGATGGTATTTAAAATCCTCTAAGGTATTATCAGAAATAGCTTGAAATTGATAGATGTCCTTATTTCGATCGGCAAAACCTACTCCGTCGGTAATATTATAAAGCTTGTAAAGTTGATAGGGGTCAAAACCTTTTCCTTTTCCTTGAACTTTGTATGAATATTGAATGTCAACGCGTTCAGGCAATTGCTCTGGTTTTTGATTGATATAAATGACTCCGTTTTCAATTTTTAAACTATCACCAGCAATACCAACGGCTCTTTTAACGTAATTTGATTTTTTATCAATTGGCTTGTGGTAATGTTGTCCAGATTTATCTCTAAACATTCTCACAGTATCGGTTGGCCAGTTAAAAACCACTATATCATTTCGTTTAATCTCTTGAAAACCTGGAAACCTAAAATAGGGAAGTTGAATTTGGCTAACATAGGATTTTATTCCAGTAAGTGGAATTGAATCGTGAACCATAGGTAATGCAACTGGAGTTTGCGGGGTTTTAGCTCCATAATGAAATTTACTAACAAACAAGAAGTCACCTACTAAGAGAGTTTTTTCTAAAGAAGAAGTGGGAATAGTAAAAGGTTGCATGATATAAGTATGGACAATAGTAGCAGCAACAATAGCAAACAATATAGAGCTCAGGGTTTCTCCTGCTTTATTTTGTTGATTTAATTCTCTTTTCCCTAAGTAGTCATTATCTTCAAAGTAATTGACATAATAAATATAAAAGCCCAAACTTAAAATAACGAGTACAGTATCTAGTTTTGAGTCTTTGCCAAAGCTTCTTATGGTTTCCACCCAAAAAACTGGAAACATAATCAAATTAATTACTGGAATAAAAAGTAAAATCACCCACCAATTTGGCCGATGCATAATTTTAGTTAACACAACCGCATTATAGATAGGTATGGCAGCATTCCAAGCAGGGTAACCCGCTTTTACATATAACTTCCAAGTACCTGCAAAATGAATAATTTGTACAATTAATACTAATAGGATAAGGTTGATAAATGTGAGCATAGTTTTATGATTTCAAAGTCTTTAGAACGTCTTTCATTTGGTAAACACCAGGTTTTTCTTTTTGAGCTAGCCATTCTGCTGCTAATACTGCACCTAAAGCAAAACCATCTCTGGTATGTGCTTTATGAGTAATTTCAATATCATCTATTGAAGATGTGTAAGTAATAGAATGAGTACCTTTTACGTCTTCAATTCGTTCAGCATCTATTCCCAACTCATATTTTTGAAGTTTTTCTGCAGGGTGTTTCCATGAGCTATAATTTGAATTCTCAATGATTTGTTCTGCTAAACTAATTGCAGTACCACTGGGCGCATCTAATTTTTGTGTATGATGAATTTCTTTCATATGCACCTCGTATTCATCAAATTTTCTCATCATTTTAGCTAAGGTTTCATTCAATTCAAAAAATAAATTGACGCCTAAACTAAAATTAGAAGCATAAATGAATTTTGAATTATTTTTTTGGCATAAGTTAACCGCCTCATCATACTTATCTAACCAACCTGTAGTTCCACAAGCTACTGGGATTTGATTTTGGAAACAAGCACTTAGATTTGAAAAAGCAGCTTTAGGAATACTGAAATCTATAGCTGCGTCAGCACAATTTAATTCATCTGCTGTGGGAGTTTGATTTGCTTTTAGGCATATTTCATGACCTCTATCTAAAGCTATTCTTTCAATGGTTTTTCCCATTTTACCGTATCCTAATAATGCTATTTTCATGTATTCAACTTTGTTTTATCAGATTCACCTGTCATGTATTATTCTGATTCTTACTTTAAAATAGTATCAAACTTAATTAATATGTTCTTTTTCCCTTTCATTTGTTACACCATTATAATTTTAAATTCAGGGATAATCCAAAATTTAATCCCCCTGTTAAAAAGTCCTGCTGTGCGTCAGGCTTTAAACTTAGGTTTTCAGTCACATTAAATTGTTGTAAATGCGCATCTACATTTGCATCTATTACGTTGAGCATATATGCCCCAAAAACTAGAAGTAAAGATAAATCGCGATTACTTCTAAATTGTTTTTGGGCGTCTATTAAATTCTGGTTTGTCAGAATACCGTCAAAATCATCTATTTGACCTGTTAATCGCTGTTTATAGGCATCTCTATACTTGTTGTATTGTCTACTGTTTTCTACAAAAAAATATGCCGTTGTACCTATTGCTGCATAAACAAGAGGAACCTTCCAGTAACTGCGGTTGTAAATTTGACCAAGTCCAGGAACCACGGCAGAATAAAAAGCAGCTTTTGAAGGAGCTAATGGATCATATAAATTAATTCCAAAACCTTCATCTTCTGGGTTTTTCAATTCTTCAATCATGAGTTGCTCCTTTTCTTCAACCGAAAGTGTGTCTTGTTGAGAAAATGAGAACCACGTACATAAGGTAAGAATTAAAAAAAAGAAGAATTTATTCATTGAAATTTTCTTCGATTAATTTTTGAATTCGGTTGAAATCTTCTTCGGAAGAAAATGGAATAATAAGTTTGCCATTTCCCTTTTTATTTAGCTTCATTTCTACTTTTGTACCAAAGGCTGAAGAAATTCGTTTTATAGCCTTTTGTTTATCATTAGAAACACTTGGCTTATCTGTTTTATTTGATTTGTTTTTACCACTTAAAACTTGTTTCACCAATTTTTCTGTTGCCCTAACAGAAAGTTTGCTTTTTATAATTTCTTGGTAAACTTCTAGTTGCGCTTGATCATCTTCTATTGCAATAAGTGCTCTTCCATGGCCCATACTTAATATTCCATCACGCATTCCAGTCTGAACAATTGGATCTAATTTTAGCAATCTCAAGTAATTAGCGATAGTTGATCTATTTTTCCCTATACGATCACTGAGTTCTTCTTGGGTTAAGTCAATTTCATCAATCAAACGTTGGTAAGAAAGAGATATTTCAATAGGATCTAAATCTTGACGTTGAATATTTTCAACTAAAGCCATTTCTAAAGACTCCTGATCATTTGCAATTCTAATGTAGGCTGGAATAGTTTCTAATCCAACCATTTTAGATGCTCTAAAGCGACGTTCACCAGAAACCAATTGGTATTTATTGAAATCTAATTTTCTTACAGTGATTGGTTGGATAACTCCTAACTCTCGTATAGAGGTTGCTAACTCTTCTAAGGCCTCTTCATTAAAGCTTGAGCGTGGCTGAAAAGGATTAACTTCAATACTTTCCAACTCAAGTTCAACTATATTCCCAACTACTTTATCAGCATTTTTATCTTTCGCTGATTGAATATCATTATCAGGGTCTTTCAATAAAGCTGAAAGTCCTCTTCCTAGTGCTTTTTTCTTAGACGCTTTAGCCATTAGTTATTCTTTTTAATGATTTCTTCAGCTAA
The DNA here is from genome assembly GCA_003564185.1 of Flavobacteriaceae bacterium. Taxonomy (GTDB): domain Bacteria; phylum Bacteroidota; class Bacteroidia; order Flavobacteriales; family Flavobacteriaceae; genus Psychroflexus. Next base: position 4,153 of record PXFS01000104.1, on the reverse strand, counting down.
ACTTAAATAATTATTTGCCCCTTTACTAGCGGCATCATATTTAATTATGCTTTCCCCATAACTTGGAGCTTCACTCAACCTAACATTTCTTTGAATAACGGTTTTAAAAACCATATCTTCAAAGTGTTTTTCTACTTCTTCTACCACTTGATTAGAAAGCCTCAACCTTGAATCATACATGGTGAGGAGCAATCCTTCAAAATCTAATTGAGCATTATGAATTTTCTGTACACTTTTGATGGTATTAAGGAGCTTTCCAAGACCTTCAAGGGCGAAGTATTCACATTGAATAGGAATAATTACTGAATCTGATGCAGTTAATGCATTTAAAGTAAGTAAGCCTAATGATGGAGCGCAGTCAATTACTATAAAGTCATACTTTTCTTTTAGATGAGTTATTGCTTCTTTAAGCATGTACTCTCTTTTTTCTTGATCTACCAATTCTAGCTCTATGGCAACCAAATCAATATGCGCTGGAATAATATCTAAATTTGGTGATTCTGTAGGGATTATTGCACTTTCAGCTTTTTCTGTGTGTTCTAAAAGTTGGTAAGTTCCTACTTCTACACTTTCAATATCTATACCTAAGCCAGAAGTTGCATTAGCCTGAGGATCTGCATCTATGAGCAATACCTTTTTTTCTAACACGCCTAATGCAGCAGATAGATTGACAGCGGTTGTAGTTTTTCCTACTCCGCCTTTTTGATTAGCAATAGCAATTATTTTCCCCATGTATTCAACTATTTCAAAGTTGGTAAAAATACAATTTGTAAACGATTACAAAAAACTTTTGTTTTAGATAATATAAACAACTTACTAACGTATAGAACTCCTCAATTTTAATTTTATTTTTTGCGCATATAAATAGAAACAGGAACACCATTTAAATCAAAATGCTCACGCAATTTATTTTCTAAAAATCGCTTATAGGAATCTTTTACATATTGTGGCAAGTTACAGAAAAATGCAAACTGTGGTTGAGGCGTGGGTAACTGAGTAATGTATTTGATTTTTACGTATTTACCTTTAATAGCAGGCGGTGGATTTTTGAGAATCTCAGGCAATAAAACTTCATTTAAAACCTTAGTTTTAATTCGGGTACTTTTATTCTGATATACTTTGACAGCTGTTTCAATAGCTTTGAAGATACGTTGTTTATTCAATACTGAAATAAATACAATAGGCACATCTACAAAAGGTTTAATGCGCTCTCTAATAGCATTTTCATAATCTTTAATAGTGTTGGTTTCCTTGTCTACCTTATCCCATTTATTGGCTAAAATAACAATACCTTTTCGGTTTCTTTCCGCTAACCAAAAGATATTTTCAACCTGTCCGTCAAAACCACGTTCAGCGTCAAAAATCAAAATACATACATCTGCATGTTCAATGGCGCGTACGCTTCGCATAACAGAGTAAAATTCAAGATTTTCCTTAACTTTTGATTTTTTTCTAATTCCAGCAGTATCCACTAATTTAAAATCAAATCCAAAGCGATTGTATCGGGTATCGATAGCATCTCTCGTTGTTCCCGCAATATCGGTAACAATGTAGCGGTCTTGACCAATTAAGGCATTAATAAATGATGATTTTCCAGCATTGGGTCTTCCCACCACAGCAAATTTAGGTAAGTCTTCTTCCTCTTCATCTGGCGCATTTGGTAAGGCTTCTACCACCGCGTCAAGAAGTTCGCCAGAGCCACTTCCGTTAATGGCAGAAATGGTAAAATAATCGCCTAATCCTAACGAATAAAATTCGGTTGCATCCAGCATGTTTTTTGCAGAATCTACCTTATTCACGGCAATTAAGGTAGGCTTATTGGCTTTTCTTAAAAGTTTTGCAACATCCTCATCAGCTGGAGTAATTCCTGAGGTTACATCCACCACAAAAATGATTACATCTGCTTCATCAATAGCCAGTTCAACTTGTTTATCAATGTCTTTTTCAAAAACATCATCACTCCCAATTACGTATCCACCAGTATCAATGACTGAAAATTCTCTTCCATTCCAGTCGGTTTTCCCGTAGTGACGATCTCTAGTAACTCCACTTACCGAATCAACAATAGCCTCTCTACGCTGAATAAGTCGATTAAAAAAAGTGGATTTGCCAACGTTGGGGCGGCCTACAATTGCAACAATGCTTCCCATGATTTTTCTTCAAATTTGGCTGCAAAGTTAGGCTTTTTAACTGACAAAAATTAATTGAAGGGTTTTTTATGTTTGGTGAGGGATGTTTGGTGAGGGATGTTTGGTGAGGGGTGTTGGGTGTTTGATGCGGGGTGTTTGATGTCAGCTCGAGTGTCTCGCTTTTTTGGGTGTTCTTAATGAATTTGGAAACTTTTTGGCGAGATGTATCGAGCCCCCGAAAATTTTCCGAATTTTATTTAATTAGTTGTGACGTTTTTAATCTTGTTTTAGCATCGAGCGGAGTCGAGATGTGAATGGTTCTCGACTCCGCTCGAACCTGAAACAAAATACTGATAATCATCAAATTACATAAAAACGTCATTGGTAGAGCTTGGTGATGGGTGTTTGTTGAGAACAAATTACCTCTAATCCTTTATTTATCCTTATAATGTCCCATTGCTGAAACAATATAAACCCTTACGATAGCTTCTTCTACTTTATAAACCAATCAGTCTTTTTTATTGATTCTTCTACTCCAAAAGCCAGAGAGGTTGTGTTTGAGTTGTTCAGGTTTTCCTGTGCCAGAGTAAGGATGAAGTTGAAGTTCTTTATAAATTTTGTCAATTTTATTTAACACCGACTTATTACCAGATTTTTTATATTTTTTTAAATCTTGATTAGCAGATTTGGTGACTTCTACTTTATAGTTTCCCATATGGAATCTGTTTCAATTAAAAATGTTTTACCATCTTCAATTTCCTTTTCAGCATTTTAAATTTTAGCTACAAATTCTGGGTTATAATGAGTCTCTGGTTCTTCTAGCATTTCTACATCCTTTTGTTCTTTATCAATATGAAATGCTCTCAAAAAAGCGAGCAGAGCCTTTCCTTTTTCAGAATCTTCATTTATTTTTAAAGTTATAGTTGTCATAATATGAAATTGTTACTATTACAAATATACATATTTTTGTATATTGAAACTTCTTTTTTCTCTAACAGATGCTTTTTTACGTGAACCAAATAATTCTTTACAATGACTTTAGAATTATGTCTTTTTATCTCAATTACAGTCACCCAAAACCTTTAATGAAATAGAAATTTTAATTTCGTAATTGAATTAATCCCGTGAGTGAATCAATACGGCACAACATACTACAATCGGCATCCAACTTCTAACACCCCACATCCAGCATCCAACACTCCACAAAAAGACACCCTACAATTTTCACAAACCACAGTTGGTAACTGGCTTTATTTGGTTTCATTTATTTTATCAGGATCTTGTCTTGTGTCAAAAACATTTGCAATTTCAATACGCTTAAAGTCATAATTAATCCAATAAACAATTTTGTAATTCTTAAACACTAAATATCTAAACTCTTGTTCCCTAGAATTTAAGTTGGCTTCAACTTGTCCAACTTCAGGTTGTTTTTCAATTCCAATAGTGGTATTAATAATGCCATTAACTAACTTTTTAGCTACTCGTTTACTTGCTTTGACTGAATAATAGCTGTAAATATCCTCAAGTTTGTTTTCTGCAAGTTCTAACCAATAAACTTCTAATTCCATTTTTGGATTTTATCCTTTAAATCTTTTGCCTTTATCATTCGTCCATTTTTTGAATCTTCCATTGCCTTGTCAATTTCTACATTGTACTGTTCTATAGTCAATGGCTTGAAGTTTTTTTCAATCAATTCAGCTTTTCTTTTACGTAATAATTTTTCAAGCCCACTAACAATTTCCTCGTTTTGCAGTCTTAAAAATTCTTGAACAAATGATATTTTTCGTGCTTCTAAATTCATTTTTTGTCTTTTTATCAAAGATACAAAATTATTAACTTCGGTTGATAAATGGTAGTATATTTGATCAATATTTTTTTAAATCTTGATTAGCAGATTTGGTGACTTCTACTTTATACTTTCCCATATGGAATCTGTTTCAATTGAAAAGGTTTCACCATCTTCAATTTCTTTTTTAGCATTTTTAATTTTAGCCACAAATTCTGGGTTATAAGGGGTTTCTGGT
>PXFS01000005.1 GCA_003564185.1 Flavobacteriaceae bacterium | reverse complement strand
TGAAGCGAGTTTTTTCCTACTTTGTATGATTTATGTAAGTTTTTTATTTCTATCATGTCAGGATTAGATTTATAACATAAGACATGAAAAGAACAAAAAGGTTACATATTGAATAGTTATAGTATTGTTAAATCATAAATAAGTTTTATATTTTGCTTATTGTAATGAGTTTGACCTAAGCAATTTATGGTATGATTTAATAGGTGTTTAGGTTTTAATTTTCCTTGATAGGATTTTTGTATAATTGCATGAATGCTAGTGTAAGAACAACACTTGTAGCAAATCCCATTAATAAAACAATAAATGCAAAAGTAGCAATTCCAACATCATAATGCTTGGCGTAATCTTCAACTAATTCATTAAGGAAATTAGGATTAACCTCGGTAGCGTAAATTGACATAAAAATTGTAAATAATATGCTAGCTAAAAATCCAGTTATTAAACCTGCTTTAAAACCATGAGTGTAATTATAATCTTCACCCATTTCAATTCTTCTGTACCTGATAGCTTCATAGGTTGCAAATCCAGTTATTACTCCATTAAAGAGACTGAACATAGGGTTAGTGTGCAAATCAAATAAAGACAATACTAAAAAATAAGCAATTAATGAGGTTGTTAGAGCTATTGCAAATCGTATTGGTAAAGTAAAGGGTTTCATTATATTTAATTTTTACCTCAAATTTAATTATTGAATAAAAGGTTTTGATTAATTATATGTTAATAAAATTAATTTTTTTCATTCATAAATAAAAAAAATCGCAGTCAATACTGAATGCGATTCTTAATTTGTGAATTATTCTTTCTTTATTTAGTCTTTTAATACACTTCTTGAAATAACAATTTTTTGTATTTCTGATGTACCTTCATAAATTTGGGTAATTTTAGCATCTCTCATTAATCGTTCAACATGGTATTCTTTAACGTAACCATTCCCTCCATGAACTTGTACCGCTTCGGTAGTTACATTCATTGCAGTTCTTGATGCATGTAACTTAGCCATGGCACTTTCTAAATCATAATTCATACCATTATCTTTCATCCATGCTGCTTTCATGATTAAGTGCCTAGCTGCTTCAATTTCGGTATGCATGTCGGCTAATTTAAAAGCAATGGCTTGATGATTCATTATTTCTGTTCCAAAAGTTTTTCTAGTTTTGGCATATTCTTTAGCTAATTCATAGGCACCAGAAGCAATACCTAAAGCTTGAGCAGCTATTCCAATTCTACCTCCAGAAAGCGTTTTCATGGCAAACTTGAAACCAAACCCCTCTTCACCTATTCTGTTTTCTTTTGGTACTTTAACATCGTTGAAATTTAGGGTATGAGTATCAGAACCTCTAATTCCCATTTTGTCTTCTTTAGGACCTACTTCAAAACCTTCCCAAGATTTTTCAACAATAAATGCATTGATACCTCTATGTTTTTTCTCCTTATCTGTATGTGCAATCACTAAGTAAAAATCAGCTGAGTTACCATTAGTAATCCAATTTTTAGTACCGTTTAAAACATAGTGGTCGCCTTTGTCTATGGCGGTAGTTCTTTGTGAAGTAGCATCACTTCCAGCTTCAGGTTCACTTAAACAAAAAGCTCCAATAGATTCTCCTGTAGTCAATTTAGCTAAATATTTTTCTTTTTGTTCTGGAGTTCCAAAAGTGTCTAGTCCCCAACAAACAAGCGAATTATTAACAGAAACAACTACTGAAGCAGAGGCATCTACTTTAGATAATTCTTCCATAGCCAGTACATATGAAATAGTATCCATTCCACCACCTCCGTACTCTGGAGAAGCCATCATGCCCATGAAGCCAAGCTCTCCTAACTTTTTAATTTGCTCTTTTGGGAATTTTTGTTTGCTGTCTCTTTCAATTACTCCAGGAAGTAATTCTGTTCTTGCAAAATCCCTTGCCGCTTGGCGTATCATTTCATGCTCTTCAGTAAGTTTAAAATCCATATCTAAAACGATTTCTTTAATAAGTTTTGATTTCGCAAATATACTTTAAATCGATTAATTTTCAGTTTAGATTAATTATTTTTACGAACTCTTCAACAAATGTTGGTTAAAATATATTATGAATAAGAATCATTCAAACAATTTTTATGTTATTGGTATGATGTCAGGCACTTCCTTAGATGGTCTAGACATATGTTATGTACATTTTAATTTTTCTACAACCTGGCACTATGAAATTATTTATGCAGATACACTTCCTTATTCTACTTATTGGGTTCAAAAACTTGCTTTTGCACATCTTCAAACTAAATCTTACGTAGAAACATTGAATTTAGAATATTCCAATTACCTTAATCACAAAATTCATGAATTCATTTCAAAATACGCTATTCAATCATTAGATTTAATTGCTTCTCACGGACATACTATTTGGCATCAACCTGATAAAGGTTTCACTAAACAAATAGGGGATCACAGAAATCTTGTTAAAAACTTAAAAGTTCCAGTAGTTGTTGATTTTAGGACTCAAGATGTAGAATTTGGTGGGCAAGGAGCGCCCTTGGTTCCAGTAGGTGATTCTTTGTTGTTTAGTGATTTTGATGCTTGTTTAAATTTTGGAGGTTTTGCAAATGTTTCTATGAGAATAAATCAACAACTAATTGCCTTCGACGTGTGTCCTTTTAATAAGGTGCTTAATCATTATGCCAACCAACTTGGAAAAGATTTTGATGAAGGAGGACATATAGCTGCTACTAATAATGTTAATAAATCACTTTTAAAAGCACTCAACGGGCTTGAATATTATCAAAAAAAGCCTCCGAAATCCCTAGGTGTTGAGTATCTTAATAGTATTGTTTTCCCACTTATTGATAAATATAATATCACAAACGAAGTGAAAATAGCCACATTTTCTAAACATATTAGTATTCAAATTGCGGAAGTAATTAAAAACCATTCAAGTGTTTTTATTACAGGTGGAGGTGCTTACAATAAATATATAATTAATCAGCTTTATCAAGCAGTGAACACAAAACTAATTCTGCCAGAAAGAAAAGTTATTGATTTTAAAGAAGCATTTATCTTTGGTTTTTTAGGAGTGCTAAAATATTTAGGAGAAATTAACGTTATAAGTACAGTTACTGGGGCTTGTAAAAGTCATTCTTCAGGAAAAATAATACAACCTAGTTAAACCAGAGGATTTTTTTAAAGTCTTATGATATATTAATAAATAATAATTTATGCAAAATCAGGAGTTAAAAGTGTATTTGAGTTCTTTAATACAAACTATAGAAAGCAATCAAAAACTAGATTTGATTAAAGAATATGTGGAGCAAATTATAGATTTACAAGAAAGTAATGGGTCAACAATTATTTATGGGGAGTAGAGTATATTTGTTTTTTTAACCTATAGATTAAATTAGATGAATATAGAACTTTTAAAGAGCTTTTTACCTGATGGTTTACTTGATTATTTTGA
>PXFS01000057.1 GCA_003564185.1 Flavobacteriaceae bacterium | reverse complement strand
AAAAACACATCGGCCGTTATCTCGGCGCCTTCTCCTACCGGTTCAACCGCCGTTTGGTACTCGGCAGCATGATCGAGGGGCTGGCCTATGTGGCTTGCCGCACGGCGCCTCTGCCTTATCGGCTCGCAACTATGGCTGAAGTACATGCGTAATCAGGATGTGATATGTTTCACAACAGGGAGTTCGGGGGCCATGTGTTCCCGATTCAGGCAAGTCCAACCAAAGTGGGAACAACTGTAATGCAAAACAATCGCTCCATTCATATTCGGGCGCTTGTCGCCCTGTGCCTGTGTGCCGGCCTTCTGTCCGCCACGGCCTCGGCTGCATCAAGGGTGATTGACCTCAATCCCCTGGTCGACGAACTGTGCTACGTCAGCTGTTCATGGACCGTCACCGTCGATGCCGTGGAAAGTGAAACGGTCAACTACCAGGTCATGATCGACGCCCCGGCCGGCCTGACTGTGACAGTCGACCCGTCCAGCTTTACGCTTGAAGCGGGCGGCTCACAAGAGCTGACCGTCACGGCTGATGTCATCGGCCTGCCGCTGGACGTGGCCGTCCAGGCCGAGATCCTGTTGCTGGCCGAGCAGCCTATGATTCTTCAGGAATCTTTCGATGCCACGGATTTCCCGCCAACGGGCTGGAGCGCTGACCTTGTGGCTGGCAGTACCGACTTCAGCTGGAGCCGATCGACGCTCAGCGCAAACAGTGGACCCGCCTCAGCCCGTCGGCGGTATGACGCCACGGGGAACCAGGACGACTGGCTGGTCACGCCGGCGTTCCAGGTCGAGCTCGGCATGGAGCTGCGCTTTTTCGAGCGTGCTCAGGCCTTTTTCGACTACGAGTACTCGGGCTTGTTGATTTCAACAGGCAGCTGTGACCCGGCCGACGGCGATTTTGTCCAGATCCAGGAGTTCAACGACAGCTCCGCAACCTGGCGGATGGTCAATCATTCGCTGGATACCTGGGCGGGTCAGACGGCTTGTCTCGGATTCCGTTACACCGGCAATGATGCCCATACCTGGTATATCGATGATGTGACCGTTACCGAAGCGGTCTACGAGGATTTCCAGATCGATGTGTCGGTCATCCCGCGCTCACCCGTCATGACGCTTGAGCCAATGATGCTTGAATCCACCCAGTTTGCCGACCGGCAGGAAGCCCAGACGCTGACCATCGGCAACGACGGCCTGGTCGAGCTGGATTGGTCATTCCAGTCGTCTCAGGCGCCGGCCTTCGTCCGCCCGGAGCCGGAAGCCACCAAATCTCGCCATGATTCGGGAGCCGTCAGTCTGCTCGACCAGGTGGCCGAGGGCGATTTGCAGATGCCCATTCAGACTGCTGGCCTGGCCGGCAACCCGGTGAATTGTGGTGCGCAGCCCGACATCATCATTCACGACGATGGCGTTTCCGAGAATGGTTATAGCGGCAATGCGTCCACCATCTCCGAAGTGATCTTCGTCGAACCCTTCGAGCCGGCCATCTACCCGGCTGCGCTCCAATCGGTTTGCCTGGCCTTCATCACTCAGGGACCCCAGACGCTGGAGTTCGAGGTGGTCGTGTTCGCCGATGATGGGACGAGCGGCCAACCCGGGACCGAGCTGGGTTCGGTCAATGCCAGCATTACCGGGATCGATACCGGCAGTGGGGTGCCGGGAAACTGGGCCAGGGTCGATCTGTCCGCACTGAATCTGACCCTGGAGTCGGGGCGCGTCTTTGTCGGCGCGCGCTGGACCCCGTCTTCCCCCAATGTCTTCATCGCCAGCGACGAAAGCGCATCGACACCACGGGTCGGCGGCTACTGGTTTTATGACAGTGGCAATGTCTGGGAAACTGTGGAGAGTGCTTATCCTAATTACCGGGCATTGATGATCCGACTGATTGCCCCCCAAGCCTGTGATCTGATCGACGAAATCCCGTGGTTGAGTGCCAGCCCCGAGTCGGGCACCGTTGCTATCGGCGACAGCAGCGAGGTGGCGCTGATGTTTGACTCAACCGGCCTGGCCGAAGGCGTTTACGAGGCCGAGCTTTGTCTATTCAGTAACGATCTCGACCAGCCTTTCAGCGTTTTACCCGTAACCTTGACCGTGGTGGCCGAACGCCAGGTCGGTGGCACCGTCAGCGGTCTGGAAGGCTCGGGTCTGGTACTTCAGAACAACGGTGGTGATGACCTGTCCATAACCGCCAACGGCAGCTTCGTGTTTGCCGAGCCGCTGATGGATGGCGATGACTACAGCGTGACCGTATTCGGCCAGCCGACCAGTCCGGCCCAGAGCTGTAGCGTGACCAACGCCGCCGGTACCATTGGCGGTGCTGACATCACCAATATCCAGGTAGATTGCAGCACCGACACCTTTACCGTCGGTGGCACCGTCAGCGGTCTGGAAGGCTCGGGTCTGGTACTTCAGAACAACGGTGGTGATGACCTGGCTGTCCTGGCCGATGGCGCCTTCACCTTTGCTTCGGCCCTGGTTGACTTGAGCGACTACGGGGTCACCATCGACAGCCAGCCCGCCGGTCCGATCCAGAGCTGCATGGTCAGCAATGGCTCGGGTACTGTCAGCGGCCAGAACGTCACCGATGTCGTGGTTCAGTGCAGCACCGAACCGGCCGCCCTGGCCTTGAGCATCGGCAACGTCGACTTCGGTGCCGTGGTCATCGGTCAACAAGGCACCGCCAGCGTGACGATCACCAGCACCGGCAGCGGTGACCTGAGCATTTCCCAGATCACCGCCCCGGGTCAGCCTTTCCAGCTGACCGGCGGCAGCTGCCTGGCTAAGCCGCTTGACCTGCATCCGGGTGAAAGCTGCGACATCGAGGTCAGCTTCATGTCCGAAGGGGTCGGTGCGTTCGAGTCGAGCTTCGACATCATCAGCAACGCCGATTCCAGCCCCGACAGCATCACGGTCAGAGGCACGGCCGGCTCACCGATCGCGGTGCCGGTAATGGGTCCGCTCGGCCTGGTGCTACTGGCGCTGATTCTCGGTGCCTTGGCCTGGCGGCAGCTGACGGGCCGCTCGCGGTTCCGCCGCGATTCGCACTGACAACCGTTCGCTGATTCCCGGCGGCACCGCCGCCGGGGATGCTCCGCCCGACCGTGACAACCGGCGGCCTGGGGCCAGATCTGAAAAGCGATGTTCCTCAAGTCAGACTTATTCGGCAGAGACTGCGGTGGTGCCGGTGTTTTCGAGTGCGCGTGCGTCGATGATGTCGACCGCAATCGCGCAACTGCCTCACCCATCCCCGGCAGTCAAATCGAGCTGACCTCCGCAGCCTGCACTGAACATGAATCAACAGCGCAAATCTTTATCTGATTACGCATGTACTTCAGCCATAGTCGCGAGTCGATAAGGCAGAGGCGCCGTGCGGCAAGCCACATAGGCCAGCCCCTCGATCATGCTGCCGAGTACCAAACGGCGGTTGAACCGGTAGGAGAAGGCGCCGAGATAACGGCCGATGTGTTTTT
>PXFS01000146.1 GCA_003564185.1 Flavobacteriaceae bacterium | reverse complement strand
GAGGAACGTTATTTTGTTTCGTCTGCCCATGCAGAAAAATTACTAGCAACATTGAAAAATTAAATAATTTTTCTTTTTTAATTACTTTTTTGAATGTTAAGCTCACTCATCAAAATAGGATATTTATTTGGTTTAGCTTGTAAATTGATTTGCTGACTATTACCTGAAAAGTTGACTTCCAAACTTCCTTGGTCAATTTTTTCGTAACCAGTTTGCCCCCGACAGGCACAAATCCTACCGTAAATTAAATTAGCTTGACCAAGTTCATTATTGCTCAAATTTATCTTATTTTGATCATTGCCAATGGTAAAATAAAACACTTCCATGTATTCGTCATCCATAATATTTTCTTCAGTGTCTTTCGTGTAGGTAATTTTTACCGTATGAACACTTCTACTGGCTTCTAACTTAGGAAAATAACCCATTTCATTATCACCGGCCATAAATACCTGAGTATCTTCAATGACTTCAAAATCACATTCACCTCCTTCTGGGCATCCTTCAAAAACAAATTTACTTTCGTTGATTTCTTTAGTTGATTTACAAGAAGCAAAAGCTACTATTATACTTAAACAAAAAATAATTTTCTTCATTAATTTAACATGTTTTATTCAATTAAACTTTGGATGGCCAAGTCGTAGCTTTTCAATCCAAAACCAGCAATTATTCCAATTACATTTGGACTAATATAAGATTTTTTTCTGAATTCTTCCCGGGCATACACATTAGAAATATGGACTTCAATTACAGGAGTTTCAATAGCTTTAACTGCATCTGCAATGCCAATGGAAGTGTGTGTGTAAGCGGCTGCATTTAGAATAATACCATCTACATTATTATCGGCTTCTTGAATTTCTGAAATCAATTCACCTTCAGTATTGGATTGAAAATAAGATATCTCTACATCTTTGTACTTGAATTGAAGTTCAGTAAAGTAATCTTTAAAACTCATTTTACCGTAAATTTCAGGCTCTCTCTTTCCTAAGAGGTTGAGGTTTGGACCGTTTATGATGTGTATTTTCATTCTTTGATTTTTATTTTTTTAGTTCAATAGAACTCAAAATAGTTTTAGAAAATTAAAAATAGCGAATATTTTTGTCTTGCAGTTTTAACTGACTATTTTGTTTCGTATTTTTTAAATTACATTTGTTCCATAATTTAATTAGATGAATTGGAATCAGGCTTTAAAGGAATACAGAAATTACTTACAACTTGAAAGAGGCTTAAGTGCTAATTCAATTCAAAATTACTTACTTGATGTTAAAAAATTAATTCGCTATTTAGAGGAGTTTGACCTACAAACATCACCTACTAAAATTGATCAACAAAAAGTAGAATCTTTTATTTATCATGTGGCTAAACATGTGAATAAAAGATCCCAAGCCCGCATTATATCCGGTTTGAAAAGCTTTTTTTCTTACTTGATATTTGAAGACCTTAGAGAGGATAACCCTTTAGGTTTAATTGAAACTCCTAAATTAGACAAAAAACTCCCTGACACTTTAAGTACCCAAGAAATAGATTTACTTATCAAAGCTATAGATTTATCTCATCCACAAGGCGAACGAAACAAAGCAATCATTGAAATGCTCTACGGCTGTGGACTTCGGGTGAGTGAATTAATCAACTTGCGGATTTCAGATTTATATTTTAAAGAATATTTTATTCGTGTAGAAGGAAAAGGTCAAAAACAACGTTTGGTGCCCATTGGTGAATATACCATTAAACACGTTAATATCTACAAAGACGAAGTTCGGCCTCATCAACCCATAAATGAGCAATTTTCTGATATTTTGTTTCTCAACCGAAGAGGAAAACAACTTACCCGCGCCATGATTTTTACTATTGTTAAGAACCTAGTGAAAGAAGCTGGTTTGAAGAAAAGTATAAGTCCGCATAGTTTTAGGCATTCTTTTGCTACGCATTTATTAGAAAACGGAGCTGACTTAAGAGCTATTCAGCAAATGCTAGGGCATGAAAGTATAACTACCACAGAAATTTATATGCATTTAGACAGGAGTCACTTAAAAGAAGCTGTTTTGAAGTATCATCCAAGAAAAAACGCCTAACGTTTAGAAATTTTGTTGCCTGAAATATGCCTTTGTCTGCTACTTCTAAAGTTTTTTACTTCTTCGCCTCTTAGTTTACGGTGTTTTGTTTTTCTACCCTGAACGCGCTTTCTCCACATTCTAAAGCTAGAACGCTTCATTTCATGTTCCATAATTTTTATCACTTCAGGCTCAGAAACACCAAATTGAAACTCTATAGCTTCAAATGGAGTTCGGTCTTCCCAAGCCATTTCTATAATACGGTCTAGTTCTCTTTCGGTAAATTTTTCTTTATAATTCATTGTATTTTTCTAAAAGTTAGGTTTATTCTTGGACTTATTTTTTTAGCTGTTTTTGGAATTTGATGTTGCCAATAATGTTGTGTTTCGCCTTTCATTATAAGCAAACTTCCAGCATTTAATTCAAGGTCAAATTTTTCTTTAGTGTTGTCTTTTCTTCGCATTTTAAACTTTCGCTTTGCGCCAAAACTCAACGATGCAATTACAGGATTTTTCCCTAGTTCTTTTTCATCATCGGCATGCCAACCATTAGAGTCTTGACCTGTTCGGTACAAATTCAATAAACAAGTAGTAAATTGTTCGTTTGAAAAATCTTCAATTTTCTGTTTTATACTTAGCAGTTCATCTGTAAATTGATGTGGGTGCATAACAATATTAGAATAGGAGTAGGGGTTTTTGTTTTCGGCATAAAGTGCCGTTAATCTAGGCTGGTCATAGACTTTTCCGAATACTTTTATTTGGTCATGTTGCCATTTTATTTTCGTTGTCAAAATGTGGTATAATTGAATTGATTCTTCCTCAGAATAGAAGTGAGGAACGTAAATCAAATCGGCATGAGGTAGCTGAATATGTTGTGTTTTTAAATTCATATCCAATATACTACAGCCCACCAAATTAATAAAAATTGTAGCGGAATTCTCAAAATTAAAATCCACATAGGAACACCAGCCGCATGTTTTCCGCCACGAAGCATATTAAAATGAACCAAGAAAAAAACAACTAGCATAGCCACAATTCCAATAATACTTAAATTTCTTTTTTGTGGAAACAGTAAGCCTATTCCTAATAAAACTTCAGCAATACCACTCCAAAAAACCAAGGCTTTGTGCGCGGGAAGAAATCTAGGCATTACTCTTAAGTATGGTTGAGGCTTAATAAAATGCATCAAACCTGCAAAAATATACATCACACTCATAAGGTATAAATCCCATGTGGCTTCCATATTACAGTTTTAAGGCGGTTGGAATTTCACATACGGGAATAGGCTTCATTTTATGTTGATTAGCTGCATTTAATTTTTTATAAATTAGCAAAACTTCTTCCTGCCTAGTAGACAACTCCTTTTTTTTACCTTGAGCAATGTAATTCATTGCCCATTCTAATTCATCATAACTTGCGCCCAATTGGTCTTCATCAGAGCGGCTATCGCCAAAAAGACCATCGGTAGGGGCTGCGTTTAAAATTTCAGGAATCACTTCTAAATATTCAGCCAAAGCAAAAACTTCCGATTTCATCAAGTCGGCAATGGGGCTTAAATCAACACCGCCATCACCATATTTAGTGTAAAAACCAACACCAAAATCCTCTACTTTGTTGCCTGTACCAGCAACCAAATACCGATGTAAGCCCGCAAAATAATACAATGTTGTCATGCGTAATCGGGCTCGAGTATTGGCTAAACTCAAATCTAAATTTTCATGATTTTCAGCCTTTGGTAAAGCTGTTTTAAAATCTTCGAAAGTAGAAGTTAAGTCAACCCGTACATGACTCACATTGGCAAAATTTCGTTGCAAATTGGCAATGTGTTTTTGCGCTCTATTTACTTGGTCAGGATGTTGATGAATAGGCATTTCTACACATAGTGTACGTAAACCTGTTTTAGCACATAGCGAAGAAGTTAAAGCCGAGTCAACACCTCCAGAAACACCCACCACAAAACCATTAGTACCGCTTTTAGTGTGGTAGTCTTTTAGCCAATCAATAATGTATTTAGTCACTAAATCTGCCTTCATGTGTGATTATTTTAAGCAAAAGTAATAAAGCTTTGTTTTTCTTATAATCAATTTGCTAAATCTTAGCTTAATTTTTTAGATTGTACTTCAAATTAAAGATTTTTAAACACTTTGCCTTATTGATTTTTCTACTTTTGCATTAAAAAATAATTATGCATAATCCCTTATTGTCTCCATTTGATTTAGCTCCTTTTTCAAAAATTGAAAATCAGCATTTTGAGCCTGCCTTTGAAGCTGCTCTAAAAGAAGCAAGACAGGAAATTGAAGCCATTACTTCATTACAAGCCCCTCCAAGTTTTAGTAATACCATAGAAGCTTTAGAAGCTAGTGGTGAACAACTCAATCGGGTAACAAGCATATTGTTTAATTTAAATTCAGCTGAAACAAATCCTGAAATACAGCAAATTGCCCAGAAAGTTTCTCCTTGGCTAAGTCAGTTCAATAATGATTTAATTTTGAACGAAGCGCTTTTTCAACGTATTAAAGAAGTTTATGAGCATAAAAACCAACTCGATCTGAATCAAGAACAAGCTAAATTATTAGCAGAAACTTACTTAAATTTTACTAGAAATGGAGCTAATTTGCCTAAGGAAAAGCAAGCGAGATTGAGGGCTATTGATCAAGAATTAGCTCAATTATCACTTTCATTTGGGGAGCATGTATTAGCTGAAACCAATCAATTTGAAATGCTGATTTCTGATGAGGCTGAAATAGAAGGGTTACCTGATGCTGCCAAAGAAGCTGCTGCACAAGCTGCCCAAGAAAAAGAGAAAGAAGGTTTTCTTTTTAGCTTGCATTACCCTAGTTATTTACCTTTTATGAAATATGTAAAAAACAGGGATTTACGAAAAAAAATGGCCTTAGCGTTTGGCAGTAAGGGATTTAAAGCTAATGACCTAAATAATGAGAAAATTGTTCTTCAGATTGTAGCACTACGCCATGAACGTGCAAATTTACTAGGATATGATACGCATGCCGATTTTGTACTGGAGCAACGCATGGCTAAAACTCCTAAGCAAGTTAATGACTTTTTGCATGATTTGTTAGTGAAAGCAAAACCTGCCGCAGCTAAAGATTTTAAAGAGCTGAGTGAATACGCCCAACAAAAAGATGGGATTAATCAACTTCAAAAATGGGATGCTGCTTTTTATGCTGAACAATTGAAACAAGAAAAATTTGATTTTAATGAGGAAGAGCTTAAACCCTATTTTGAATTATCAAATGTGATTCAAGGCGTCTTTGAAGTAGCTTATAAACTTTTTGATCTAAAATTTGAACAAGTAAATGATATTGATGTATACCATAAAGATGTAAAAACTTACCGGGTAAGAAATTCTTCAGGTGAGTTGATAGCTGTTTTTTATGCTGATTTTCATCCTAGACCTGGTAAGAGAGATGGTGCCTGGATGACCGTTTATAAAAATCAAAAAATACAGAATGGGATAAATTCAAGGCCACATATATCTATTGTTTGTAATTTTACTCAACCTACAGCAACTCAACCTTCATTGCTAACTTTTAATGAGGTAACAACTTTATTTCATGAATTTGGGCATGCGCTTCACGGAATGTTAGCCAATACTACCTATTCAAGTTTGTCAGGGACAAGTGTATATTGGGATTTTGTTGAATTACCTAGTCAATTATTAGAAAATTGGTGCTATGAAGAGGAAGCCTTAGCTTTATTTGCAAAACATTATAAAACAGGTGAAATCATCCCTAAAAGCTTGATTGATAAAATCAAGGCTTCTGCCAATTTTCATGAAGGTATGCAAACCTTAAGGCAATTGAGCTTTGGTTTGCTAGATATGGCTTGGCATAGTAAAAGCCCAAACGGTATTGAAGATGTAAAAAAATATGAATTACAAGCGTTTAAAGGAACACAATTTTATCCTGATGTACCTGAAAACTGTATGAGTACAGCATTTAGTCATATTTTTCAAGGGGGATATTCATCAGGTTACTATTCCTATAAATGGGCTGAGGTTTTAGATGCGGATGCATTTGCTCATTTTAAAGCCAATGGAATTTTTAATAAGAAGGTAGCAGAATCTTTTAAAAACAACATTTTGAGTAAGGGAGGAACAGAAGACCCTATGAAGCTTTATAAGGCATTTAGAGGCCAAGAGCCAAATGCCGATGCTCTGTTGAAGCGTGCTGGTCTAATTGCTGAAAAATAAGTAGTTCTTAAGAGCAACAAAATGAGGAATAAATCAATAAACGAACTTACTAGCTTTACCTAGTCATTTGTTAGCTGTCCGAAGTTAGCACTATTGGACTTGCTTTTTTTACGTTGTGTTTTATACTATACAAAGTGAATAACTTCGGACTTCTAACTAGTTTTTGAAGCTTTTATTCCTTCAATCATGGCTTCAACCATTGCTTCTAAATCATATTCATGTTTCCAATCCCAATCTTTTTGTGCTTCAGTATCATCTATACTTGAAGGCCAAGAATCGGCAATAGCTTGTCTAAAATCAGCTTCGTAATCAATTTCAAATTGGGGTATTTTTTTATTGATAGCTTTGGCAAGCTCTTTTGGAGTAAAGCTTATTCCACTTAAATTATAGGAAGACCTTACCTTAATTTTGGTAGGGTCAGCGTTCATGATTTGTATGGTTGCTCTTATTGCATCTTCCATATACATCATGGGTAGAGCTGTGTTTTCAGTTAAAAATGAGCGGTAAAAATTCCCCTCTATAGCATCGTGAAAAATTTCAATAGCATAATCGGTAGTTCCTCCACCTGGAGCAGTTTTATAACTAATAAGCCCTGGATACCTAATGCTCCTTACATCTACTCCGTAGCGTTTGTGGTAATATTCGCACCAGCGTTCACCTGTTTGTTTGCTTATACCATAAACGGTGGAAGGCTCCATAACTGTTTTTTGTGGCGTTTGATCTTTAGGAGTAGTAGGTCCAAAAACGGCAATGCTGGAAGGCCAAAAAAGTTTATCAATTTTACTGTCTTTAGCTAAATTCAACGCATTAAAAAGAGTCGACATATTTAAATCCCAAGCTTTCATTGGAAATTTCTCAGCCGTGCCACTTAACATTGCAGCCATTAAATAAACTTCGTCAATATTATAATGTAGAATTACATCTTCTAAATCATTATAATTGGTGGCATCTAAGATTTCAAAAGGACCGCTATTCATTAGTTTTTCACTTCCCTCTCTTATGTCGCTTGCAATCACATTTTCATTGCCTTTTTCAGCTCTTAACTTTTCAGTAAGTTCTGTTCCAATTTGACCACAAGCTCCAATTATTAATGTTTTAGCTATCATGTAATTTTGTTTTAAGCAAAAATAAGTAATTTTAGACAGCATAATTGCGGATACTATTAATAAAAATCTAAACTTTTATTAAATCGTTAATTTTGCGGGGTTTGTGAATACTGTTTGAGTTTTAATTCCTTAACTGCTGAATGATACAAGTAGCTTAAGTTTTAAATGATGTTTTAAAATGTGATAGATTCAAAGAAGCTAAAAAAAAATCGATAACTTTGAACTTTTTACAGAGGCTTATAATGAAATCAAATATAAATTTAAACTTAGTTACACTAGCCCTACTTTTCTTTGCTTTTGTAGCTTGTAAAGATTCCTCCATAGGGGAAGAGAAAGAAGAAAAGCCCATTGGCGAAGAATTAAAGTTAGAACCCTTAGATTTTAAAGGCTTAAAAATACCTTTATCTCCAGCAGCAAAAGAAGCAGTTGAAGATTGGGAATTGTATCAAGCCATGGAATCTGAAATTGAACGCATGAACGACTTTCGACTAGAAGACTTGATTGCCAATTCTTCCACTATTTATAACGCGGCTGATACTCTTCAAAAAACACTTCCTCAGAAGCTTAGGAATCGTCCTGTGCGTGCAAGATTAAAAGTGCTTCGCTCCAAAACTGCTCAGCTTAAACAACTTTCTGAAAGGAGACAACCCGACTTTAAAGAAATGAAAAAAGTGGCCGATGAAATACCTTTAGATTTCTATAACCTGAATATACAATTGAATGAATTATTCTTGGATTTACCTCCAATTAATGATTAATTTAGCTACAGCTATAGGAAACCAATAGTGTAAATTTCCATCTAAAAAAGAAAAGATTAAAATTATGAAGTATCTAAGTTTTGTGTTTTTATTTGTTTTTAGCGCCCAATTCACCTATGCTCAAGAAAAAAAATCATTAACTCATGAAGATTACGACTTATGGAAAATGATTTCGAGTTATCAGATTTCGGAGGATGGTGAGTTTTTAATTACCGAAGCCAAAACTACCACCCAGCGGGGAAATGGTTTTTTGCAATTGAATAATTTGAAAACCAATCAAGCTACCTCTTTTCCTAGAGGAGCTAAAGGAAAGCTTACTTATGATCAAAAGTATTTGGTCTACCTTGTACAACCTCATTATGATAGCTTGAGAAAACAAAAAAAAGAGGAGGTGAAAAAAGAAAAACAAGACCAACCTCAATTGCGAATTTTTTCAGTAGAAAGTGGAGAGTTAGTGTTGGAAATAGATCGCGTTAAGAAATATCACCTTCCTGAAGAAAATTCTAGTTTTGTAATTATTGAAAAATACAAAGACTTTCCCGAAGAAAATAAAGAGGAAGTTGAGGAAGAAGCAGAAGAAAAAACAAAAAAGAAAAGGAATAAAAAAAATAAAAAGTCAGAAGATATAGAGGTAAAACCACTTCATGAAAAACAAGATTATGCGATTGTCTATACTTTTGAAAAAGCAAAATTAGATACCTTAAACCAATTTGGTTCGGTAGCGTTGCCTAAAACTGCACCACATTTTTACTTTTCAAAAAAGGACAAAAAAGCGAAGAAAGATTTAGGTATTTACAAATACAACGTAGACTCTTTTTCCTATACACTTATAGATGCTTCCTTTGAAAATTACAAACAAATAGCCACCTCTGAAGACGGAGAGCATATGGCCTTTTTGGCGGCGCATCAGCACAAGGAAAAGGATTCATTGAAGTATGGATTTTTCTATTTTGACCAAGAGCGTATTCACATGCTTATTGATACAATTGCTGAAAATTGGAAGGCAGGTTGGCAGGTAAGTAAATACCAAAAGCCTGAGTTTTCAGAAACCAATAAACGTCTGTATTTTCATGCACAACCCCAACCAGAGTACAAGATTGATACCACAATGCTGAAAGAAGAAATTCCTGATGTAGATGTATGGACGTATAAGGATGAGATGATTCAGCCGGAGCAAAAGGCCAAGGAAAAGCAACTTCAACAGAAGGCATTTTTAAGCTATTTTGATTTATCTACTTTTGAAGAGGTAAATTTACAAGCTGATAATTTAGATAACATAAGCTTGGATAGAACCAAAGAAAAAACCTATGCTATAGCAAACAGTAATGAAGCTTACCGTCTTTCTAGGTCTTGGGAGTATCCGTGGAAGCAAGACTTTTATTTAGTAAATACCTTAACGGGTGAAAATGAGTTATTGGTAGAAAATAGAACCAATTATTTAATCAGTAATGATGAAATGACCCATGCAGTCTTTTTTGATTACGAAGCGCAAAATTGGTTTTCTGTTGATTTTGAAACGCAATTGATTTCTCCGCTTACAGAAAGTTTACCCGTTGCCTTTTATAATGAAGAAAACGATGTGCCAGCTTTAGCTTTGGCTTATGGTTTTGGAGGTTATTTGTCTGCCACCGAAGTACTTTTGTACGATGAGTTTGATGTGTGGAAATTCGATTTAACCCAAGAAAATTCGCCTGAAAAACTTACCGCAGGAAGAGAAAATCAAGTGGTGTATAGAAATTTTAGATTAGATCCTGAAAAAAATCAAATGGCATCCAGTTACGAAAATCAACTATTAGTAAGTGCTTTTCATAAAAAAGAAAAAACCAATGGACTTTTCAGCTTAGGGGAGAACGGTGATTTAAATTCGCTAATTCCTATGGGGGAGCACAGAATTACAGGACTTAAAAAAGCTGAAGAAGCAGAAAGTATAGTTTACAGAAAACAAGATTTTCAAAACTATCCAGATGTATTTCACTTACGTGAAGAAGATGATTTTCAGGTGACTAAACTCAACACACAAAAGCAAGATTTTTATTGGGGTGAAGTAGAATTGATTTCTTGGGAAGCCTATGATGGTCAGGAATTGCAAGGGCTTTTGTATACACCAGAAGATTTTGATGAGGCAAAAAAATATCCCATGATCACCTATTTTTATGAAAGAAGGAGTGATAGTTATCATCAATATATTTCTCCACAGCCAAGTGCTTCTATTGTAAATATTAGTTATTTGGTGAGCAATGGATATGTGGTCTTTGTACCCGATATTGTTTACCAAGAAGGAGATCCAGGAAAAAGCGCAGAAAACTGTATTTTATCTGGTGTAGATCATGTGTTAGAAAATTATGACTTCATCAATGAAGAAAAGATGGCTATTCAAGGGCAATCCTGGGGTGGCTACCAAGTAGCTCATCTCATTACCAAGACCAACCGATTTGCTGCCGCAGGTTCAGGAGCTCCTGTAAGTAATATGACTTCGGCTTATGGCGGAATTCGTTGGGATTCAGGTTTAAGCAGGCAGTTTCAATACGAAAAAACACAAAGCAGAATTGGGGCAACCCTGTGGGAAGATTTACCTGCTTACTTAAGAAATTCGCCATTATTTGGTGTCCCTGAAGTTGCAACTCCAGTCCTTATTATGCATAATGATAAAGATGGTGCAGTGCCTTATTACCAAGGTATTGAGTTTTTTATGGGGTTGAGAAGATTAGAGAAGCCAGCATGGCTATTGGTGTATAACAATGAAGCCCATAATCTAAAGAAAGTAAAAAACAAGCAAGATTTATCTATACGTATGATGCATTTTTTTGATCATTTTTTAAAAGATGAACCCATGCCCGTATGGATGGAGAGTGGTTTACCCAGAACTCAAAAGGCTAAAGATTTAGGATATGATTTGTTAAAAGAATAATATTGTTTTAACTCTCCCTTCTTTTTAGAAAATTTTGCCAAATAAATGTTGATTTAATTTTGGCATTACCTCTTAAAATGTATTTTTGAATAAATCTAAACGCTTAACATGAAATACATAAAATTATTTTTGGTGCTTCTTGTATTTGGAATAAGCTTTAATGCTTCTGCACAATACAAAAATTTTGAAGGAACGGTACATTTAGGTATTCCCACTGGTGAATTAGATAACTTTGTGAATTTGGTTTATGGTTTAGACATGACCTATTACTTTTCGCATGATAATGCAGGGGTCTTAGATTTGGGATTTACAGGAGGCTACACAAATTTTAACGCAGATCGCCGAGGGGGTTTAATCGATGCCTTTGATGCAAGTTTTTTAAAGGTGGGTGCTGCAGGAAAGCTCAACTTTCAAAATGATATTTTTTTCAATACCGATTTAGGATATGCCTTTGGCTTGGACCAAGTGGATGGCGGATTGTACTTTTCGCCTAAAATAGGCTATCATTTTGATTCATTTGTAGCACATATTTACTATACTTTTATTAGGAGTAGTTCTAGTGGAGTTAACGACTTAGATTATGCATCAATTGGTGTTGGTTTTGGTATTCGGTTGTAAATAAAATGATGATTCTAAGATAAAAAGCAATATTTTTTGGTATACACAACAACACATAAAACACACTCTAATGAAAAATAAACTAGTAGTTACTTTATTATTTTTTTTAGCTTTCTATTTTTTTCCAACTAAAATAGAAGCACAAAATGAACTTGGTTTCAAAGCAGCCTATTCTACCGAACTTCAGACTTTTGGAGCGGGCTTGAGGGGGGTATTGCACATTAATGAATCCTTTTCATTTTCACCTGAAATAGCTGCATTTTTACCAGTAGATAGTAGAGTGATGTTGCCTGATGGTCAAGTAGCTGACCTAAGTACACGTTTGGTTTTATTTAATGCAGATTTGCATTATAACCTTGACTTATATATTCCAGATTTTAATATTTACGTGTTGGCAGGATTAAACTTTACAGATGTAGATAAGCGGTTTTCAGGTTTAGAGCTTTTTGAAGAAACCAGCGTTAGTGATTTACTTGATGTTAGGGAGTCTGGAATTGGTGCAAATGTTGGATTTGGTGTAGATTACACCATCCGAACTGGCTTGAAAGTGTTTTTTGAGCCCAAGTATGTTTTCAACGATTTCAGTCAATTTATTTTAAGTCTAGGATTAACCGCCTCTCTTTAAAAATCATACCTTTGCAAAATGGCAAGAGATGAAAAATTAAAGCAAAATTGGCATCAATTAGAACTTCAGCTGTCAAAAGATTTTGGTGAGGGGGAAGCATTAAATTTAGATGCAATTATCTACTTAATTGGGGTTCAAGAATACGGAAGACCACAGCAGCGTTTCAAAAAAGACGATAAAATTAACTTGATGCATATAGCCATCTGTAAGCTTTTAGAACCTTATGGTTATTATGAATTTGATTTTTTTGACGATCAAGGTTGGCCTCATTACAAAACCAAAGAAAAGCTTCCTCATCTAAAACCTGGCGAACAGTCTGTTTTAATGAAGGAAGCTATTGTGAATTATTTTATAGAAAACAATTATTTAAAAACTACTGAAATTGAATTATATGAATCTGAATAAAATTTTTTCTCTTTCTTTTTTACTTTTGCTTTTGACGATTTCCTGTTCTAGTGATGATGATAGTGTAAGTCAATCTTCTGCACCAATTCTAGGGGAATGGCAATTGGATAGAATTATTTTTGAAGGAAATGAAATTACCCTACAGCCTTGTGAAGATTTAGAAACATATACTTTTGATGCAGAAGGAGTGTTTACTATTCAATTGTTTGAAGCAGCTCCAGAGATTCCTGATGAAGATTGCCAACCTCAAAGCGCCGTTCAAGGAGCTTGGATCATAGATGACACAGAGACCTATTTCATCAATTTAAGTGGAGATTTTGTTGAATTGCCAGTGAGTATTGATGAATCTGCCGGTGAGTTGACCATTACAGAATTTGACCAGGCAACAGGGATGTCACAGCAACGGATTTTTGTTTTGCAAAACGAATAGGGCCAAAATTTCAATCTATACACAGCCAAGGGCCAGATGAGGTTTTTGCTTTTTTTTGCTATACGAAGTTTGTAGATTCGTATCACATTTTGAATTTCTAAACATTTCAAACTTCATATAATTCAGAATTTACACTTTATGGTGTCAATTTAATTTGCACTTATAAAGCTTTCACTTTTTTAATTTTAAATACTCGTTTATACGACAAGAATTTTTCGATAATAAGTCGCTATTCATTTAAATCTATTAAATTTGCACCCTCATTATAACAACTATGATTCAGGAAATAAAGTCACATATTAAAGAAGTTGAAGCTTTTGCATCCGAAGAAATGCAGCAAATTGAAGAGTTCAGAATCAAGTATTTGGGTAAAAAAGGAATCTTAAATGATTTTTTTAAGGTTTTTAAAGAAGTGCCCAATAATGAAAAAAAGGAATTTGGAAAAACCTTGAATCAGCTTAAGGACTTGGCGACTAACAAGGTCAATAACCTGAAAGAAGCTATTGAAAGTAAGCAAGAAGAAAAAGGTATTTATGGCGATTTGACTCGTCCGGCAGAGCCTGCTGGAATTGGCTCAAGACATCCTATTTCGATTGTTAAAAATCAAATTATTGAAATTTTTGCAAACATTGGTTTTAATGTTTCCGAAGGGCCAGAAATTGAAGATGATTGGCACAATTTTACCGCACTGAATCTACCTGAGCACCATCCGGCTAGAGATATGCAAGATACGTTTTTTGTACAACGTGACCCTAAAGACATTTTGCTTCGTACGCACACTTCCAGCGTTCAGGTGAGGTATATGGAAGAAAATCAACCTCCTATACGAACCATTAGTCCAGGGCGTGTTTTTAGAAACGAAGATATTTCAGCCCGTTCACACTGTATTTTTCATCAAGTTGAAGGCTTGTACATCGACAAAAATGTTTCGTTTTCAGACTTAAAACAAACGCTGTTGTATTTTACGAAACAGCTTTTTGGGAAATCAAAAATCAGATTAAGACCGTCCTATTTCCCTTTTACAGAGCCAAGTGCTGAAGTTGATATTTATTGGGGATTGGAAACAGAAACCGACTACCGAATTACTAAAGGAACGGGATGGTTAGAAATTATGGGTTGCGGTATGGTAGATCCAAATGTCCTAAAAAACTGTAAGATAGATCCAGAGAAATACTCTGGTTTTGCATTCGGAATGGGCATTGAGCGTATCGCCATGCTATTGTATCAAATCGGTGATATCCGTATGTTTTATGAAAATGACATTCGCTTTTTAGAACAGTTTAAATCGAGTATCTAACTGTCTTAAGCATTCAAGAATAAGCGCCCACCAATACATCAGATGCTAGACAAAAGATAAGATAGTACATTAAGTAATTCAGATGAAAAAAGACATTACTATTCCAAAAGTTACTGAAGTCTATGTGGCTGCCGTTGAGGTGATCAATGAATCTTTCAATGTTAAGGAGTGGACTATTTATTTAATCAATAATCATCAAGACCCCATAGAAACAGTTTTGGTAGTATCTAAAGGTGGGCAACAAAAATCTACTTCAGTATTGCGAAAAAGTATTGCACATATGCCTGCCAAATCTTTTGCTAAATTAGAATTTCTGCATGACGACTTAAGGAATATTGAAAATCATTTTATGGTTACTTTCTTTAAAGATGATAAGCTCTACGATAAAACCTTTATTTTTCCTAAGAAGAGCATACATCCAAACAAGGTTCAACAGCTTCCTGTTATTCCTGAAAAAGGAATTTTAGCTAAATAAATAATTTGGCTAAACCAATTATATATTAATCATATTTTTAGTCCCATTTGAAAATGAGGATTATTGAATTCTTAATTTAT
>PXFS01000155.1 GCA_003564185.1 Flavobacteriaceae bacterium | reverse complement strand
TGATGTTATTACAATATTACTTAAAACCTAAGTATTACTATTTTGAATTTACTTCTGAAGGAATACTAAAGCCCCAAGAAATTTGGTGTTTTGAAAAAAGAAAGCTGTTAAAATATGACGCTATAGTTGAAGCTTTTTTTGTGGTAGGAGATTTCATTTTTAGAAATAAAGACATAGAAATTAGAATTCCTAAAGAATTAATAGGAGTTCAAGAGAGTACTTATTTACAGCATTTATTAGTTGAACTACAACAGGAAAATTCAATAAAGAAAGTTGCTTTAGTTTAATTTCTGAATTAGCTTCTTATTTTTTCAAAAAATTCAATAACAGAAGAATGAGTTACTGTATTTGATTTAAAATGCTCAATGGCTTTTTCTTTTTCGTAAGTGTTAGCATCTAATTGATTAAGGATATTCATTAAATGCATTTTCATATGTCCTTGTTGAATGCCTGTGGTTACCAAAGAATTTACCGCACCAAAATTCTGAGCTAAGCCTGCTACAGCTACAATTTTCATTAATTCCTCCGCATTTGGATTTTGCAATAAAGCTAAGGCCAGTTTCACTAGAGGGTGAAGGCTTGTCAAGCCTCCTACAGTACCTAGAGCAAGAGGTACTTCAATCCAGAATTTGAATTCTCCATTTTCTATCTTAGCATGGGTTAAACTTTGGTACTTTCCACTTCTTGAAGCAAAGGCATGAACGCCAGCTTCAATAGCTCTAAAATCGTTTCCCGTGGCTAGAACAACGGCATCAATACCATTCATAATCCCCTTGTTATGAGTAACTGCTCTGTAAGGCTCTATTTCAGCAATTTGTATGGCTTGTATAAATTTTAGTGCATAAGCTTGAGCTTCTTCTTTGGTTTTACCTAAGCTTTCTACAGGGCAGGCCACTTTAGCTTTAACAGTACAATTAGGAACATAATTTGAAAGTATGCTCATAATTACTTCCAACTTAGAAGAAAGTTGTTTTTCTGCTTTATCTTCTAAAACCTTAGCTAATTCTTCTAAACAAGAATTGATAAAATTAGCTCCCATGGCGTCTTTGGTTTGAAAAGTACAGTGCAATTGGTAATAAGCCTCTAAATCTTCAGTTTTAGTTCTCAGCTGAATGGATTGTATTCCACCTCCACGCTTTTCCATGTTTTTAGTAATTGGCTTAACAGCCATTCTAAAATCATCTTGAATAGATTGGATAAACACCTCTAATTCATCTTTATTACCGTGATAGAGAAAATGAACTTGCCCTACTTTTTCAGTGCCTAAAATTTCAGCTTTAAAACCGCCGCGTTCTCCCCAAAATTTAGCAGCTTTAGAAGCCGCTGCTACAACTGAGCTTTCTTCAATAGCCATGGGAATAATATAATTTTGCCCATTGATGGTAAAGTTAGGTGCTACACCAAAGGGAAGGTAAAAATTAGTTAAGGTATTTTCTATAAATTCATCATGCAAGCGTTGAAGCTTTATGTCATCATTTAAGTATTGCTGAAGAATGTGTTTAGCCTCTGGAAAGTGATTCAAGTAATTTTCCACAAGAAAATTTATTTTTTCTTCTTTGCTAAATTTAGAAAAGCCTTGTACTAATTTCATTTTATTTTTTGAATAAGTTGCAAATATAATTTTTTAAACCTATTCATCTCCTGAAATTGCTTCCATTAATTTCTCTGAAAATTCCAAGTTATGATACACATTTTGAACGTCATCATCCTCTTCAAACTTGTCTATTAAATCAACTATTTGTTTGGCTTGGTCAATGTTAAGTTCTATGGTGTTTTTTGGTATACGTTGTAATCCTGCATTTTTTGTCTCAATTTGTAGTTCTTCTAATTTAGTCTGCATATTACCAAAATCTTCAAATTGAGTGTAAACAATAATTTGGCTTTCCTCTTTTTCTATTTCTGTGGCTCCACCTTCAATAAGCGCGAGCTCTAATTCCTCCATTGAACAATCTACTTGATTTTTTTCTATAGTAAACACACCAAGACGATCAAATAAAAATTCTAAGCAACCATTTGTTCCTAAGCTACCACCGTTTTTAGAAAAAATAGAACGTACTGAAGCTACTGTTCGATTTGTATTGTCAGTGGTACATTCAATAAAAAAGGCTATTCCATAAGAGCCGTATCCTTCAAAAGTGACCAATTTGTAATTGTCTGCATCGTCTCCAGAGGCTTTTTTAATGGCTCTCTGAATAGTGTCTTTAGGCATATTTACCCCTTTAGCATTGGCAATGGCATTTCTTAACGCTGGGTTGGTTTCTGGATCTGGATTACCTGTTCCTTTAACAGCAACGCTTATTTCTTTAATTGCCCTAGTAAATTGTTTTGCTCTTTTTTTGTCTTGGGCTCCTTTTCTGTGTTTAATGTTTGCCCATTTACTATGTCCTGCCATAAACTAAATTTTATCTAATTATATCATTGTTGTCCTATAAAGATCTAAAATAGGAAAAAAAGCTATTTTAACCCCTCTTATATTGATTTCCCTTGGTGATTTCAAAATAGAACCTCTCTATGGTTAAAAAAGGCTAAATTCTCCAAAGCTTTTTATGGTGATTTCTTCCCATTTTGCTTTTTGATTTTTAAGCAATTTAAGAAATTCTATAAGGTCATTATATGATCATACCATTGATCAATTGAAGTTACTTCAATAAAACGCCCGTTTTCCCTTTCTGTTTCATTAAAAAAGAAACCACAGCCAAGGTTATGATTGATTTTTCAATTCACATAAAGAAAAAAATCATTCTCGAATTTCTCGGGACAAGCTATTTTCTTTTACAGTAATTTCAAATAATAACTGGTATAGCATATAACGGATATCATATTGGAATGTGCCCAATCTTTTTTGCCTTTCGTTGTACTTCCAGCATAACTAGTTGGATATTAAAGCTTACTTATATCTAGATTTCAATTGTATCTTGATTATTGCCGAGAAGATACTTTAATTTGAAGCTCTGCTTTAGATATTTGAACATTGTCTATAACTGCCACCTATTCTCTTATATCTCTGTTATTTTATCTGTATCTAAGTCATAATTGTTGGAAATAAATTCAAAAACTTCAAAGTTTTTTTTCATACCAAAAAGCAATACGCCTGAGAGAAAATAGATTAGTTTTTTTCATATGTCAGTTTTGTGGAAAAAACCAACATATAAAATAAGCGGAAAATCTTATCTAAGAACTCCCACTTTTTAAAAGTTACATCGGAACTTAATACTTTAAATATTAATATCAATTATTTAGGACTATAAAGAAGCTATTTTTCGAACTTATTCAAATTAAATTCTATGAATACTTAGGTTTTAACTAAATCAGTTTTTACTTCTTTATTTAAAAAATATCCGGTGACTAAGGTAGATATAACATCTGCTAATGGGAAAGAAATCCATACGCCAAACTCACCATAAAATTTTGGTAAAATGAGCACCAATGGTATAAAGAAAAAACCTTGCCTAGTTAAGGTAAGCAGAAGTGCAGGAACTGCTTTGCCAATTGCTTGAAAGTAAGCAGAACCAATTAGTTGTAAAGAAATAACAGGTACTGCTGCAAAGACCCAACGCATTGCACTAGGAGTTCTTTCTAAAATTTTCTCTTCTTGCGTAAAAACAGAGACAATCTCTTGAGGGAAAATCATAATTACTGCAAATACAAGTAGTCCAACAGAAGAGGCATACAAAATTGCTTTGTTGATGGATTCTCTAACTCTGGCATAATTTTCAGCACCATAATTAAAACCTGCGATGGGTAGAAAACCTTGAGTTACCCCTAATACAGGGAATAAAGCAAACATGAGCATTCTTGAAATAATAGCATAAGTAGTAACCGCAGATTCACCTTCAAGTTCAAATAAAATATTATTTAATAAAAGATAAGTTATACTTACAACAGCTTGTCTTGATAAAGTTACGAATCCAAGTGAAGAGATTTCAGTTAGTATTTTAGGCTTTATAGAAAGGTGAGAGAAATTTATTTTAAGCTCAGAATGCTTTGATAAGAAAAAGTATATTATCCAGCCTAAGCATAAAACATATGATCCCGTGGAAGCCCAAGCAGCTCCATGCATTCCCATATCAAAAACATTGATTAAAATTACATCTAATACTAAATTTCCAACCGATGGAATAATCATAGCAACCATTGCATAGTTAGGTTTACCCTCCGCCCTAATTACTGTATTTCCCATCATTGAAAGCCCTAAAATAGGGACTCCATACAGCACAATTTTATAATAAATTTTGGCTGGTTCAAATAATTCGCCTTTACCACCAAAAATAGGGATCAATTCATCCACAAACAAAAGCCCAATAGTAATCATACCAAGGGTTAAAATAAGTGTAATACTAATTTGATTGCCAAAAGTATGTAAGGCCTTTGAGTGATTATCTGCTCCAAGGGCTCTAGAAATAATGGATGAACCTCCTATGCCAATAGCCATTCCTAAGGCTGCAATAAAAAAGGAGACGGGTAATACTACATTAATAGCTCCAATGGCGTTAGCACCTATCCAATTTCCAACTAAAATGGTGTCAACTAGTATGTTGATGGACATTACTAGAATGCCTATGGAAGCAGGAACTGATTGCTTGATAATCAATTGGCTGATGGGTAATTTACCAAGCTCTTCAGATTTCCCTTTTCTCATGTATTTAATAGCTTATTGGTTACATATAGATGCTGTAAAATCTAGGCTTCTACTTTTTCAGTTTCTTTGTGGGCCCATTCATCTATCCATCTACTCATGGTTTTTACCCAATCTTCACGGTCGTTTAAACAAGGAATAAAAGTAAATTCTTCACCTCCATTTTCTTCAAATATCTCTTCTCCTTCCATGGCGATTTCTTCCAGTGTCTCTAAACAGTCAGAAACAAAAGCAGGAGTAGCAATAGCCATTTTTTTAATTCCTTCTTGAGCTAACTTTTCGATAGTCCTATCCGTATATGGTTTTAACCATGGGTCAAAACCTAATCTTGACTGAAAACTTGTACTATAGGTGCCTTCTTTTAAATTTAGCTTTTCTGCTAATAGTCGAGTAGTTTCAAAACACTGGTGACGATAACAAAATTGATGAGCCTTTGATGGAGTTTGGCAACAACTTCCATCAATTTTACAGTGACTTTTTGTAATGTCACTTTTTCTTATATGTCGTTCAGGGACGCCATGATAAGAAAAAAGCAAATGTTCATAATTGGTATTTTCAATTTTCTCAATAATACTTCTTGAAAGTACTGTAATATAGTCTGGGTGATTATAAAAAGGTGGTAATACAGTAAGGTTCATTTTAGGAAAATGCTCATTCCTTAATTGCTCTGCTAATACAATAATGGTTTCTGTTGTAGCCATAGCAAATTGAGGATATAAGGGTACCAGCAAAACATCATCAACCCCTTTATCATGTAACTCTTTCATGCCTGACATTATAGATGGTTCTCCATAACGCATAGCCAAAGAAATAGGAACACTTGTAAAACTATCAATTTTGTTTCGCAAACGTTCAGATAGTACAATAAGAGGAGAGCCCTCATCCCACCATATTTTTGAATAGGCCTCGGCCGATTTCTTTGGACGTGTATTTAAAACGATTCCTTTAACAAGTATAGCTCTAAGAATATATGGCAAATCAATAACTCGCTCATCCATTAGAAACTCATCTAGATAAACTTTCACATCCTTAGGGTCGGTGCTTTTTGGTGAACCTAAATTTACTAATAAAACCCCCTTCATAGTTTTTATTTATTTGATTGCAAAATAACATAGATTATAGTGAATATTACCTAATTTAATTTTAAAGTTTAACTTTCTTTATTTTTTGTTTTAACAAAAAAAAGAGTAATATAACAACACTACTCTTTTAAAATTCTATTTCTAACGATACTTAATGAGGTAATTTTTCACGTACAAGTCCATATACAAAAGTCCCGAGTAAAGCTCCTGCAATAACTAATAAGATAGAAACATAACCCGATCCTACCAATACATACATGGGTCCCGGACAAGCCCCAGCAAGAGCCCAGCCTAAGCCAAATAAAATTCCACCAAACATATATCTAGCAAATGATTTGTCTTTTGGTTTTAACTGCATATCTTGACCACCAAGTGCCTTTATATTAAACTTCTTTATGAGTAAAGTTCCTATAACTCCCAAAAATAAAGCCGAACCAATAATTCCATACATATGGAAAGCTCCAAACTCAAACATTTCATAAATTCTAAACCATGATGCTGCTTCCGATTTATACATTAATATACCAAAGAAAACACCAACAATAATGTATACAATACTTTTCATTTCTTTCAATTTTAATTAAAGATGAGTGGATAAATAAAATTAATCATTACTAGCCCCCCAATAAAAAATCCAATGACAGCAATAAGTGAAGGAAGTTGAAGATTACTTAATCCAGATATGGCATGACCAGAAGTACATCCACCTGCATATCTAGCTCCAAAACCAACTAAAAATCCACCTATTATTAATACGGCTAAGATTTTTGGATCAGTTAAGCTTTCTGAAGAAAAAATTTCGGTTGGTAAATAGGCTGTTCCAGTAGATTCTATACCATAACTTGTTAGTTTTTGAGCAACCTCCTCGTTGATTTTTACTTCGTTGTTTGACAGGTAATTAGCTGCGATAAAACCACCAATTACAGCACCTAAAACAACTAATAAATTCCATCGTTGACTTTTCCAATCAAATTTAAAGAAATCAGAAACTTTTCCCGCTCCACCAATACTACAAGCTGTTCTTAGGTTAGATGACATACCAAATTGTTTACCTAAAAATAGCAGTATAAACATAGTTAGTGCTATTAGTGGACCAGAAATGTACCATGGCCAAGGTTCATAAATCAATTCCATATAAATATTTTTTTATGCAAATTAAAACAAAAAGCCTTTAGCTAATTGTAACTTTTGTTACTTTATTAATAGCACATAATAAAGCCTCCTAAAAAACAAAAAATCTAATTTTTTGATTATTTTTTAAGTCAATTGCCAATTTGTTTGTATTTTTATTGAAAATTTGATAGTTATGGGTATTAAAAGTTTTCAAGGTAAAAGAGCAGAATCAGTTCAAGAAATTAACCAGATAAGTGTGCGTGATAGCATGAATATTTCTATGGTATTGTTTAATGAGGAAATGAGCTTACTAGAAGCCATGGAAATTATGATTAAGAAAAAAGTTTCTGGGGGGCCAGTAGTAGATGAAAATAAAAAACTTGTTGGTATTATATCTGAAGGAGATTGTGTGAAGCAAATTTCTGATTCAAGATATTACAATATGCCAATGTCTGATGTGAAAGTGAAGCATAAAATGAGTACAAATATTGAAAGTATTCACCCGGACGAAAGTATATTTGATGTTGGTAATAAATTTTTAACGTTAAAACGTAGGCGATTTCCAGTTGTAGAAAACGGAAAATTAATTGGTCTTGTAAGTCAAAAAGATATGTTGCGTGTTGCTACCGGAATGAAAGGAAATCACTGGAGGAAGTAGATTTTATTTAAAAAAGCATTCCATACCTAAATGATTAATATCCAATTTTAGTACGAACTCTTTCTACAACTTCAGTGGAGACCTTTCTTGCTTTTTTAGCACCTTCAAGTAATATTTTTTCTACTTCTATTGGGTTTTCTATATATTGGTTGTATTTTTTTCTAGGCGCTTCAAATTTATCAAGTATTAATTGATACAATTCATTTTTTGCATGACCATAACCAAAATTACCTGCTAAGTATTTAGCCTTTAACTCCTCTTGCTGATTTTTGGTAGCTAGTAATTGATAGATGGCAAAAACATTGCAAGTTTCTGGGTTTTTAGGTTCCTCCAGTCCTTTTGAATCGGTTTCAATTTTCATGATGGCTTTTTTCAATTTTTTATCCGATTCAAAAATATTTATGATGTTGTCCTTAGACTTACTCATTTTTGTGCCATCAGTTCCAGGAATCAACATACTTTCCTCTTGTAATTGCTCTTTAGGAAGCACAAATGTTTCACCAAACTTAGCATGGAATCGCGTAGCAACATCTCTTGTAATTTCAAGATGTTGCAATTGGTCTTTACCAACCGGAACAATTTCTGCATCATAGGCTAAGATATCTGCAGCCATTAACATTGGATAGGTAAATAAACCAGCGTTTACATCTCCAAGACGGTCTGCCTTGTCTTTAAAGGAATGAGCCAACTTAAGTCGCTGATAAGGAAAAAAGCAACTTAGATACCAAGTTAATTCGGTTACTTGTGGCACATCACTTTGTCTGTAAAAAACAGTTTTTGTGGTGTCTAAGCCAAAAGCCAGCCAAGCTGCTGCAGTAGATAAAGTGTTTTTTTTCAATACAGAAGCATCTTTTATTTGAGTAAGCGAGTGAAGATTCGCAATAAATAAAAAAGATTCATTTTTAGGGTCATTAGCCATCTCTATAGCTGGAATGATTGCCCCTAATAAATTTCCTAAATGAGGTGTACCAGTACTCTGTACGCCTGTTAAAATTCTTGCCATGCTATTTGATTGAAGCATCAAAAGTAAACTTATTTTTTGATTGTCAAAAATCTACTTCAACTAACTTAGGGTAGAATTTTATCTCTTCAGAAGCACTTACAATAAGAAACCGATAGATTTGTGATTAATTGGAATATAAAAATTATTTATTACTGAATTTACTTAAATTCGCATTCAAAAATTTACTAAAACAAACAATGAAATTCATATTTAATACTTTACGCTTGTGCTGGCGCATATGGTTTTATTTGTGGATGCTAATTGTAATTTTATTGTTGTTTCCGTTGCTGCTATTGACTACAGCTAGAGAAAAATGGTATCCTAGATTCTACCAATTGGCTAGAATTTGGGCAACTGCTATGATTTATGGAATGGGCTTTTATCCAAAACTAAAATTTGATAGTCTTTTTGAAAAAGGAAAAAGCTACGTATTAACTGCTAATCACACTAGCATGATGGATATTATGATGATGCTTTATTTATCGAAGAACCCATTTGTTTTTGTAGGAAAAAAAGAACTGGCTAAATTACCAATTTTTGGTTTTTTCTATAAACGCACATGTATTTTAGTAGACCGAAGTGATCCAGAAAGTAGAAGAGCTGTTTTTGAAGCCTCTAATAAAAGAATTAAAACAGGTCTAAGTATTTGTATTTTCCCTGAAGGAGGAATTCCAGATGATGAGAATATAATGCTAGATGAATTTAAAGACGGAGCCTTTAGACTAGCCATAGAACATCAAATTCCAATTATTCCTATCACTTTTCAGTCTAATAAAAAACGATTTCCATACACCGTTTTTAGAGGAAGTCCAGGGGTATTAAAGGCAAAAATTAATTCACCTATATCCACAGAAGGAATTTTACTCCAACAAAAGCGTGAATTGAAAAATAAAATAAGAAACATTATTTTAAGTGATTTACAAACCTAAATCTATATATTTGTAATGAAGAACTTTTTATATTGATAGGTAGGTCATTTTTAGTTATTGTCTTTTTGATGACAATTCAATCCACTTTGGCACAATCAAAAATTGATAGCCTTAAGACCTTATTGGCTTCAAGTAAAAAGGAGGATAGCACAAAAGTTATTCGCTTTAATTTATTGGCTAAGAGTTATTTAAATAATTATCCAGACAGTATTTATTATTATGCAAATAAGGCCAATATATTAGCTAAAAAAATTAACTTCAACTCTGGATTAGCTGAATCTAATAGACATTTAGGAACTTATTTCTACTTTAATGGTGATGTAGAAAAAAGTTTAGCTTACTTAGATTCTTCTCTAACTATTTTTAAAAAGGAAGGCAATTTACGAGGTGAAATGTCTGTTTACAATAATTTAGGCTTAGTTCAAAAAAACATAGGAGACTTTAAAAATGCAATTAAAAATTATAATCTAGCTCTAAGTGGGAACCGATCATTAAATGATTCTACTGCAATGTTGAATAATTTAATAAACTTTGCCAACGCAAATTCTTCTATTGGGAAGTATGAGCTAGCAGAAGATTATTTTGCTGAAGCACTTACCATAGGAACTGCCATTAATAATGCATCTGAAATAGCTAATATCTATTCCGGATTTGGTATTCTTGAGGAAAGAAAAGGTAATTTTGAAAAAGCTATAAAATTGCATCAACAAGCAATTGAATATTACCAAGAAAAAAATTTTTTATCAAACATTTCAATAACCTATAATAATATTGCAAACATTGAGAGAAAAAGAGGGGACTA
Source organism: Flavobacteriaceae bacterium (assembly GCA_003564185.1). GTDB lineage: Bacteria > Bacteroidota > Bacteroidia > Flavobacteriales > Flavobacteriaceae > Psychroflexus. The sequence goes on along the minus strand of PXFS01000155.1, from coordinate 34,819 downwards.
TATCTCTTCAATCCATTATTTTGAAGAAGCCTTACTTATTGCTAAGCAAATTGATAGAAGGCGTCTACAATTTATTTTATTGAATAATATTGCAAATAATTATCTTGAAATAAATGATTTGGATCAAGCTCTTGAATACTACAACCAATCCATAGAAATCAATCAAAAAACAGACCTATTCACGCATTATGCAAGTATTAGTAACATCGCGCAAATTAAACTTGATTACCAAGAATACGATAAAGCTGAAGAGTATTTTAGAGAAGTAATAGACTTCTATGAAGAAGAAGAAATTACACATGAACTTGTAAATGTATATAATAATTTAAGCTCAACCTATATAGAAAGAGGAGAATTAGAAAAAGCAGAGAGTTATCTAAAAAAATCTGTTGAACTTGGAAGTGAGGGAAACCATGATTATTATTTAACCGCAACTTATACCAACCTAGCGAAATTAGAATACTTAAGAGAAAACTACGTCAATGCTATAAATTATGGTCAATTAGGCTACAATTTATCCCAACAAGTTGATGCGAAACAACGAATTGTTAGTGCTGCTGAAATTTTAGCCAATTCATTTAAACAAATTGGCGACTTTCAAAATGCATTGAAGTATTTTGAAATCTACAAGCAAGCTTCAGATGAGTTATTTAATGCTGAGAAATCTAAAGAATTAGGAAGGATTGAAGCGGAAAAAGAGTTTGAGGCTGAAAAAGAAAGAATACAGTTGCAAAATGAAAAAATACTTATTGAAAAAGACGCAAAAATAAGAGAGCGAACATTAATTACCATTATTTCCATTGTAGTTTTATGTGCAATGTTACTATTTAGCTTAGTACTTTATGTTTTTAGAAAAAGAGAACAAAAAAACAACCTACAATTGCAAAAAGCAAATGAAAATATTGAAAATCAAAACAAACGTTTAAAGGCTTTGCATGTTCAAAAAAATAAATTGTTTTCTATCGTTGCCCATGATTTAAGGGGACCATTAAATACCCTTAATGGTATGTTTGAACTTTTGGCAAGTGGTGACATTGATGATGAGGAAGTAAATAGCTTATTGCCCGAAGTAAATAAGCATTTAGAAAGCACCATATTACTGACTAACAACCTTTTAGATTGGGCGGGTCAAGAGATGAAAGAAAGTAAGAAAAATAAAGAAAGTATTAACTTAAATGAAACTACCAACAATTTAAAACAATTATTCAATGTTTCTCTTACAAACAAAAATATTTCATTTATAGTTTCAATATCTCCTGAGACATTTATTAATTACAATAAACAAGTTCTTATTTTAGTTCTAAGAAATTTGATATCAAATGCTGTGAAGTATTGTAACTACAATGATCAAATAATCATAAGTGGAAGTTTTAATGAAGACTCTTCGGTATATAAAATATGTGTTGAAGACTCTGGGGTAGGCATGACAGAGGAAGTCAAAAATAGACTTTTTTCCAATAAAGTTGATTCAAAATCAGGAACTCAAAATGAAAGAGGAACGGGACTTGGATTAATATTGTCTAAAGATTTTGTTGAGCAAAATGGAGGCGAGATTTGGGTAGAATACTCTCAAATTAATGAGGGAACTAAAATATGTTTTACAACGCCACAATAAAATGATGAAAAAATGTATCTTTCTTACAATATTATTTGTATGCATTAATTTTTATAATGCATACAATCAAACATTAATTGAAACCCAAGATATTTAAAAACTAAAGTCTGAAATTTTAAAACAGGATAAGCTTAATCAAAAAGTAGATTTATTTAATCAGTTAGCAGACCATTATTCAACAGCACAATTAGATAGTGTTTTTAAGTACACAAACAAGGCGATAGATTTAGCTACTGAGTTAGACTATAAAACTGGAATAGCTAAGGCATGGGTTAATTTAACTGTTTATTACTACTATACTTCTCAAATTGATTCTGTTTATCATTACAGTAGTAAAGCCATTAAGCTTTATGAGACGCTTAAAGACAACGTAGGTTTAGCAGGTGCACGTAATGACTTTGGCTATGTTTTAGAACGATTTGGTAAATTTCAAGAAGCAGAAGAACAGTACCTATTAGCAATCGAATTATTTAGAACAGAAGAAGAAGAAGATAAATTAGCCAATAGTTTTATAAATTTAGGGAATTTATATTCCAATGCTGGAAATTATGAAGGAGCATTTGATCAATTTAACGAGGCTGACAAAATTTTAAATCATACCCCAAACCAAAAAAACTTAGCCAACCTTTTCAATGGTAAAGCAGTTACCTTTGATCGAAAAGGTGTTTTGGATTCAGCATTTATTTATTTAAACAGAGCTGAAAAAATATATATTGAATTAGATTTTCAGGCTAATTTGTTTGTTGTTCATAACAACAGAGGAACTTTGTTTAGGAAAAAAGGTAACATTTCTGAAGCGTTAAAAAATTATAATGTAGCTTTAACAATTGCGGAAAACCAAAAAAACAATAGACATATAAGTATAGCTTCAAATAATTTAGGTATTGTGTATTTAGATATAGAGGAATATGATAAAGCCCTTTATTATTTTGAAAAAGCAGCATCCATATCTAAATCTATTGATCTTCTAACCCATAATATTACACAACTTAACATTGCATTGATTCTGAAACAAGATGATAAGCAATTAGATAAGGTGAAGGCTATTTTAGAGCAAAGCTTAATTTTTTTCGAAGAACAAGGCATGGAATCAATTAAAGTTCCAACTTATAATTTATTAGGAGATGTATATCAATCTCAAAAGAAATATAACAAGGCTAATGAATACTTCTCAAAAGCTAGAGGTTTAGCTATAGAATTTGAAGATCAATTTGCAGAAGCCCATTCTTTAAATGGTTTAGCAGAGATTGCACTGGAAAAAGGAGATTATGAGCAAGCTGTTTTGTTAGCAAAAATAAATCTAGAAATTAGCCAACCCATCAATAATTTTGAGGCTGAAGCTTATGCCAATCAAATTTTATCAGAGGCTTTTAAACAGCAAAAGAGGTATGATTTAGCAGTAGCTCATTATGAAGATTACATTGCTGCTTCAAATCAAATAATTAATGAAGAAAAAGCAACTGCTATAGGGCGTATTGAAGCAGAAAATGAGTTTAGAATAGAAAAAGAGTTGCTTGAACTTGAAACTATAAACAACCAACTTGAAAAAGATAAAGAAAAAGCTAATTTGCAGAAGAAGTTATATAGTTTTGTGGGAGGCTTTATCTTTATTTTAGTAATATTAATCTATTTTATCAAAAAGCAGCAAAACCTAAGTAAATCTAAGAAAAAGCTTAAAAATATACATATTCAAATTAAGCAAACCCAAAAGGAGTTGTTAGCTATCAATAAAGAGAAAAATCAACTGTTTAATATTGTAGCAAAAAACCTGCAAGGACCATTAAATAAACTTTTTTCTAGGTTTAAGGAATATCAAAAAGATGAACACAAAGCTTCTTTAAAAAAAGAAATAGGCACTATACTTCATAAAACTCTTTTTATAACCAACAACTTACTTAATTGGGCAAGTCAAGAAATGCGTGAATTGAAAGAAAATCAGCAAAAAATAACTATTTCTGAATTAATAAATACTGTGGTTAAGGCCGTTGAAGAGGAAGTAAAGCAAAAAAATATACAAATAATTTTTGATCTAAATAATAGCCCCAATAGATACATCAAAAGACAGCCTCTTAATATTATATTAATTAACCTTCTTTATTTTATTATACAAGAGAGTAAAAAAGCAGAGAGAATTTCTATCACACAAGATCTGAATGAAGATAGTGATATCCATTTATTGATAACTTTTTCAGAAAATGCAACTATAGAAAAGCAACTTACAGGCTTTTTAAACGATAAACACGATGATATTCAAAAAGATTCATTTAGTTTAGAACTTACCAAAAAAATTATTAGAGAGAATAATATAAAACTTGAATTGCAAAAGATAAAAACAAAATTAATGTTAAGTATTAAGGTGCCGGCAAAATAACTTATTCCATCAACATATTAATATGTGGAATTCCATCTTCTAAATAACCCTCGCCAACCTCTTTAAAACCATGATAAGCATAAAATTTGGTAAGATATTGTTGTGCAGAAATTCGAATTGAACTGCATTTCAATTCATCAAAAACATATTGTATTGATTTTTTTATTAATTGGTGTCCAATTTCCTTTTTTCTGTGATTGGCTTTCACAATGACTCTTCCAATACTAGCCTCTTCAAAATAAATACCTTTTTCAAAAATTCGTGCATAGGCAACTAATTCATTCTCTAAATAACCAAGTAGATGAATCCCTTTTTGATCCATTCCATCAATATCTTGATAAACACAATTTTGCTCAACAACAAAAACTTCAGACCTTAGTTGAAGTAGTTGATATAAGTGGGAAGTATTGAGCTCTTCAAAATAAAGAAAATTCCAGTTCATTAATCTTGTACAATAATATTTTTATTATCGGGTTTTTCGTATTCGGGTTGAATGTTAGTGTGGTTGATACCAAAGCTGGATACTACTTGTTCAATCTTTTCAAGAATTTCATCAAATTCTGATAATTTAATATCTTCTTTAAAATCTACGTGTGCTTCTAAGTGGGTTTCATCATCATTTAGTTGCCATATATGAATGTGGTGAATGTGTTTTTCCTTTTCAATTTTATTTACCTCTCTAACCAAGGCTTTTACATTGATTTCTTTTGGTGTAAATAACATAAGTACATCATAAGATTTTCTAGCTAGAGCAATTCCCACAACAATTAAATAAATTGCAATGGCTAGCGTAAGAGCTCCGTCTATCCAGTAAATTTGATAATATTTCATTACCAGACCACCTATAAGAACCGCTATTGAACCTAATAAGTCTGTAAATAAATGCAAATAGGAAGAACGGATGTTTAGATTGTTTTTAGAATCTGAATAAAGAATTAATACACTAACTCCATTTCCTACAATTGCAACAATAGAAAGCCAAATTACAATATCGGCATTAATATTTTCAGGAATTAAGAATCGGTCAATCGCCTCAAAAATTAAAAAAACGGCAATGATTATAAGTGAAATAGCATTGATAAATGCAGCAATAATTTCTGCTCTTTTGTAACCAAAAGTTTTGTGTTGCGAAGCTTTTCTATTAGAAAAAATTGCAGCGACATAACTTATTAATAAAGAAATTACATCAGATAAGTTGTGAAGTGCATCAGAGAGTAAAGCTAAACTACCACTTACAAAACCACCTACCGCTTGTGCAACCGTAATCAAAATATTGATGATTATGGTAAGTAGTAAATTGTTCTTTTTTTTCTTGTATTTTAATTCTTTTTGATTCAAATCTATTGCGTTGGTATCTTATCAATGCGTTTTTGATGCCTTCCTCCGTCAAACTCAGTTTCCAAAAATACTTTCACAAAATCAAGTGCCTCTTTTTCACTGACAAATCGGGCAGGAATACTAAGGATATTGGCATCATTGTGTTGTCGAGCTAAAGCAGCAATTTCAGTATTCCAGCATAGGGCAGAGCGCACTCCTTGGTGTTTATTAGCCGTCATGTTTGCACCGTTTCCAGAACCACAAACAATAACTCCAAAGTCAGCATTTTTATTTTCTACATCTTTGGCAACTGGATGAACAAAATCAGGATAATCAACACTGTCAGAAGAATCAGTACCATAATTTTTCACCTCATGCCCAAGGCTTTCTAAATACGCAAGGATGGTTTTTTTATAGTCGGTTCCAGCGTGGTCATTTCCAATTGAAAGTTTCATTCCTTTTAAATTTTTAAAAAAACAAAAGTACTTATTTAAAAATAATTAAGCTTAAGATTTTTCAGATTCAAAACTTAGAATTTGATTAGATAACTTAAGACACAAAAATTAATTTCTTAGATAAATCCTCTTCCCTTATAAATATAAAAATTGATAAGAACATCTGAGGATTATCAGTAAAGACGAATTCACCGAGGTTGAAAATTTCATAAAACCATCAAAATTTACGATATTTGTTGAAAACATAAAAAATATGCCCTTTTATCATAAACTTGGAAAAATACCTCCCAAAAGACATACTGTTTTTAAAAAACCTGATGGGAATTTATATTACGAACAATTATTTGGAACTATTGGTTTTGATGGAATGTCCTCTAACCTTTATCATGAACAACGACCAACACAAGTTAAAAAAATTAGAGGGAGCTTCAGCGTAAAGCCAAAAATTGCTAAAGCTAATAATATTCAATCCTACCGCTTTAGAGGCTTTCAAGTGCCACCAGTTAAAGATTATTTGGCTAGCAGAAAGATAATCATGCACAACACAGATTGCAATATAATTTTAGCTGCTCCAAAAGCATCAACCAAGGAGTATTTCTACAAAAATTCTGATGCTGATGAAATGATTTTTATACATAAAGGCAGCGGTAAATTAAGAACACAGTTTGGGAACTTAGAATTTAAATACGGTGATTACCTTTTGATTCCTCGGGGAACCATTTACAAACTTGATTTTAATGATGAAAATAACCGCCTTTTTATCGTAGAATCTTTCCATCCTATATATACTCCTAAACGCTACCGGAATTATTTTGGTCAATTGCTTGAACATTCGCCATTTTGTGAGCGTGATATTAGAAGACCTGAGGAACTTGAAACCAATAATGAAAATGGAGAGTTTTTAATGAAGGTTAAAAAACAAGACGAAATTTTTGATATGGTGTATGCCTCTCATCCATTTGATGTGGTAGGTTATGATGGTTATAATTATCCATACGCCTTTTCAATTCATGATTTTGAGCCTATTACAGGTAGAATACATCAACCGCCACCAGTGCACCAAACCTTTGAAACATCTGCTTTTGTAGTTTGTTCATTTTGTCCTAGGCTTTATGATTATCACCCTGATGCCATACCAGCTCCTTATAACCATAGCAATATAGATAGTGATGAGGTGCTGTATTATGTTGATGGTGATTTTATGAGTAGAAATGACATTGATGCTGGACACATTTCACTACATCCCGCAGGGATTCCTCATGGACCGCATCCTGGTGCTGTAGAACGAAGCATTGGCAAAAAAGAAACTGAAGAGTTAGCAGTTATGGTAGACACCTTTAAACCTTTACAAATTACAGAAGAAGCGCTTAAAATTGCAGATGATACCTATTATCAATCTTGGCTCGAGTAAAAGAAGAATAATAAAATCAACTGAAATTTGATTGCATTATATTAAGTTAAAATAAATTAAAATGAAACATGAATGTAAAAATTTTCTATGTACAGGATAATGATAATTTGTGTTACATCAGGCAAAAAAACAATAAATATAAACAGATGAAAAAAGAGATAGAATCAGTAAATTACGGCCTAGAAAAAATATTTGAAGGAGCACAAGATTTTTTGCCCTTACTAGGAACTGACTTTGTAGAGTTGTATGTGGGTAATGCCAAACAGGCAGCTCATTTTTATAAATCGGCATTTGGTTTTCAAACACTTGCCTACAAAGGTTTGGAAACGGGAAGCAAAGACAGTGTTTCTTATGTGTTAAAGCAAGATAAAATAAGACTAGTATTAACTTCGCCTTTAAATTCAAAGAATCCTATTAATCAGCATATCGTAAAGCATGGCGATGGGGTTAAAGTGATAGCACTTTGGGTGGAAGATGCCAAGAAATCTTGGGAAGAAACTACTAAACGAGGAGCAAAATCTTTCATGGAGCCAACTATTATAGAGGATGAGAACGGCAAAGTGGTTCAGTCAGGAATTTATACTTACGGAGAAACGGTGCACTTATTTATTGAAAGGAAGGCTTATAATGGAATTTTTCTCCCAGGCTTTAAAAAAGTAGATCCAGCATATCAACCAGAACCAGTTGGTTTAAAATTTATAGACCACATGGTAGGAAATGTAGGTTGGAATGAAATGAATACTTGGGTGAAGTGGTACGAAGATGTTATGGGTTTTGTTAATTTCTTGTCTTTTGATGATAAGCAAATTCATACGGAATATTCCGCATTAATGAGTAAAGTGATGAGTAATGGGAATGGTAGAATTAAATTCCCAATTAATGAACCTGCAGAGGGAAAGAAAAAATCACAAATTGAAGAATACTTAGACTTTTATGAAGGGTCTGGAGTACAACATATAGCTGTGGCTACAGATGATATTATCAAAACAGTTTCAGATTTACGCTCAAGGGGAGTTGAATTTTTATCTACCCCTCCAGAAACTTATTACAAAGCTATTCCAGGAAGATTAGCAGAGTTTAGTCATGAGCTAAGGGAAGATTTAGAAACCTTAAGAAAACTTGGAATCATGGTAGATGCTGATGAAGAAGGATATTTATTACAAATTTTCACTAAACCAGTTCAAGACCGTCCTACTTTATTTTTTGAAATTATTCAACGAATGGGCGCACGAGGCTTTGGAGCGGGGAATTTTAAGGCCTTGTTTGAATCTATAGAGCGAGAGCAGCAGTTAAGAGGAACTTTATAAAAAATCTATGTTTAGTAAGAAAAGGCGTTTATCATTTGTTTGATAAACGCTTTTTTAATAGAATAAGTTGAAAAATTTTATGCTTATGTATTTTGGCCTATTAAATTCTCATGATTTTATTCAAACATATTGTAATTATACCATTTATCAATTGAAATTACCGTAATAAAACGCCCTTTTTTCTTTATCAATAATTTCAAATAATAACTGGAATTAATAAATTATTTTAACTTATTTTGTTCATGAATTTTAATATATAAACAAAATACTATTTTTGAAATGAAAAGTTGGAATGAAATTTGACTAGTAATATCACTTTAACTACAACCTAAACCTATGAGAATTATATTTTCTGTAATGTTTATTCTAATTCAAATGAATACTTTAGCCCAAGCTCAAGCTTTTAAAGAGGGAGAAGTATTGAAGTTCAAAATTAAGTATGGATGGTTTAAAGCCTCAGAAGCCACCTTAAGTGTTGCTCAATCAGAATTAAGAGGTAAGCCCATGTATCATATAGTTGGAGAAGGGAGATCTACAGGAATGTTGGATGTATTTTTTAAGGTAAGAAACAGGTACGAAAGTTATGTTGGAATAAATGATGGCTTTAGTCACCGGTTCATCCGAAAAACTTCAGAAGGAGGCCACATCAAAAATAAAATGATTGACTTTTATCAAGACGAAAAGAGGGCTGTCGTAAATAATTTTAAACATGATACTGTCTCAGAGCATACCTTAGAAACTTATGCGCAAGATATGATTTCGGCTTATTATCATCTTCGTGAAATTGTTGACATTAATGATATAGAGCAAGGAGATGAGTTTGTCTTAAACATGTTTTTTGATGAGCAAAACTATCCTTTTAAAGCAAAATACATTGGTGATGAAATTTTAAAAACAAGCTTTGGAACTGTAAAAACCATGGTTTTTAAACCTTATGTTCAAGCAGACAGAGTCTTTAAAGAGCAAGAGAGTGTTACCATTTGGATCTCTAAAGATAAAAACAAAATACCTCTTAAAGTGGAAGCTAAACTTGCTGTAGGTTCTCTCAACGCACATTTATTTGAATATAGAGGCCTAGCCAACCCTTTTAATATGATTTTTGAAGATTAAAACTAAGTCCTTATGAACTATTTTTTCAGAATTCGAATTTTGATTTATTACTATTAGCACCCGATAAAATATCTTAAAAGCAGGATTTTTTAGATAAAATTTACTGTTTATTTTATATCCTGGTTCTTTCTACAAAACTGAGATGCAAACCAATATATAAACTTTAGCAGCTAACCCAATATCAAACAAGTTTAAAATTTCATTTATTCTTAAAATATTTATCAGACAGCAAAAAAACACATTAGTGATAACCTGAGTACGAATAATTAAACTCAGGTTCTCAGGTAATTTAATTTTAACCTTTAATTCCAGATTATTTGCTTAGGTGTTTTGATATTGTACTATGGTTTTTGTCTTCCAAACTAAAGGTATTATAATTTTTAACAGAGCCGTTTAGTAGAATTAGCTTGAATGCCATTTTACTAAAGGCCTTAGTCCTTGTTAGATTTCTTGAATAACTTATAGCTTAAAAGAAAGCGTGTAAACTTTTGGGTACGCTTGTAGTGCCCATTTTTTCTGGTGGTTACACATCAGCATTTGAATTGTATAAATGGTTTAGGATGGGACAATATACAACAAAAAGCAGCCTTGAAACTCAAGGCTGCTTTATAATTTAAAATGAAAATAATTACTTATTTGCGTTATATAATTCTTCAACTTTATCCCAATTAATAACATTAAAGAATGCTTCAATATAATCAAGTCTTCTGTTTTGATAATTTAAATAATAGGCATGCTCCCAAACATCTAAGCCCAGGATTGGTGTTCCTCCACAACTTACATTAGGCATTACAGGATTGTCTTGATTAGAAGTTGAGCAAACTTCAACTTTACCCCCTTCATGTACACAAAGCCATGCCCATCCAGAACCAAACTGTGTTGCAGCAGCTTTAGAAAAAGCATCTTTAAATTTGTCAAAAGAACCAAAAGCGTCATCTATTGCTTTAGCTACATTCCCGCTAGGATTACCACCACCTTTTGGACTCATTACTTGCCAAAATAAGCGGTGATTATAAAATCCACCTCCGTTATTTCTAACAGCTGAATTAGATAAATCTAAATTTTCAAGAATTTCTTCGATTGATTTTCCTTCTAAGTCTGTACCTTCAACCGCAGCGTTTAATTTATTTGTATATCCCGCATGATGCTTTCCGTGGTGTATTTCCATTGTTTTAGCATCAATATGTGGTTCTAAGGCATCATGTGCATAGTCTAATTTTGGTAATTCAAAAGCCATAATTTCTATTTTTTATTAGATTAATTTAAATTCATTCAAAATTAAAAAAATTAATCTTTATTCAAGAACTATCAGTGTTATAAATTACTTAAATGATTTCTATAAGAATAAACTATTTGAATAAGGCTATTTTATGAAATGATTTAGGTTGAAATGGTGATACTTAACTTTACATTTGCATTATATGTTAGCGAAGTTAATTAGCTTGTTCAAGTGAATAAAAAAAGGAAGAAAAAGGGCATTGGCCAAAGAGTTATAAAATTTTTAGTAAGGACTTTTATAGTCTTGTTGCTGTTTTTTGTCACTTTAGTTTTGGTGATTAGAAGTCCATGGGGACAAGAAAAAATCATCAATGAAGTAACTAAATATGTCAGTCAACAAACAGGTACAAAATTCAGCATAAAAAAATTCTTTCTCACTTTTGATGGAAACTTAAATATTCAACAACTTTACTTAGAAGATCTATCTGAAGAGACTTTGCTTGCTTTCGATGAATTGGAATTAAGTATTCCGTTAATGGCTATTTTCAAACAAAAGGAAATTAAAATCAACTACATTTACATAGATGGGCTTGAATCCACCGTGTACAGAAAAATTGACGAAGATTTCAATTATCAGTTTCTAATAGATGCTTTTACTTCTGGAGAGGAAAATGAAGAAGAAAGTGAAAGCGAATTTGAATTTCTACTTCAGAAAATTCAATTAAAAAACACACAATTAAGTTACAAGGATGAACCTGAGGGCCTTGATTCAGAAGTCTATTTTGGGGATTTGATGATCAGAATAAACACCTTTGATTTAGTAAATTTACAATTTAAAATAGACGAATTTTTCCTAGGAAATTCAGATGTTAAATTTACTCAACAATTTATTGAAAAAGAAAATAAAGAACTAAAAGAAGAAAGTTTTGAAGAATCACAATTACCTACTTTAGAAATAAATTCTTCTCAGGTTAGTGAATTAGCCTCAGAAATTCAATTTATGGAAGATGATTATTCTGCTTTTATTAAGGACTTGAACTGGAATGAAATTCAACTTAAGTTAAATGAAAAGCAAATTTTCTGGAAGGATTTTATTTTAGAAGATGCACGAATAGCTATAGAGGCTGCTTCATTGAATAAACCTCAAGATGTTGACCAAAGTAAAGAAGAATCCATATTTGAATGGCCTGATTGGGAATTAGCTTTTGAAAATTTATACATTAAAAATCAACAATTTTCACAAATAACTAAAGGAGAAAGTTTAAGTAAAAAAGCTTTTGATGCCAATAACTTTCAATTCAATCAGCTTCATTTGGAGCTCACTAAGACTAGTTATGCTCCTACAGAAAAAAAACTTAAGTCTCAGCTCAAGCAATTAAAATTTGAGGAATATACAGGACTATCAATGAAGGATGCAAAATTTCAGTTGCAAGTTTCCGAGGAAGGTATTCAAGTTGAACAAATTCGATTTAATGCGTTAGAAAACCAGCTTCGAGGAGATTTTGCTATAGCTTTTTTTCAGTTGAATCAATTTATCAATCAGCCAGAGAGCTTCACTTATTTTGATTTGAACCTGGAGGGCTTTTTTCAATTGAAGGAGTTTCAAAAATTAATTCCAAACTTCAATAAAAACGAGCCGTTGGTTCAATTAGCAAAACATCCTATTCAAACTAAGATTGAAATGAATGGAGATGCCAAAAAACTGAAGATAAAACCTTCTTACGTGCATTGGAGTGATACTAAAATCAACCTTTCTGGAAGAATTGATGAAGCTTTATCAAAACAGCAGCTAATTCATTTGAACAATTACCAAATTCAAACCAATAAAAAAGATGTACTGGTTTGGTTGGATGAAGAGACCGTTAAGAATTTTAAATTTCCTAATCAAATCGACTTACAAGGAAACATTCAAAATAAGTCAAATTTATGGACTACTAAATCCCGACTAAAAACTGATTTAGGCCAGCTCAGCCTTGCCGGGAAAGTCAATTTAGAAGAAGAAATTACATTTGATTTGAAGACAGATATTCAAGACCTGCAAATTGATGAGATTCTTCAAAATGAGCATTTAAGTGCCCTTAGTTTAAGTCTTGACGCCAAGGGTAAATACAAAGATATTGAACGTATAAACTTAGATTTTTCTACTGAAATTAAAAAATTTGATTTCAATACCTACTCTATAGATGGGCTTCAGGTTACTACCCAAATTGAAAATAGTAAAGGAGATTTAGCGGTGAGTTTTAAAGATGATAATATTGACATTAAGCTTAATTCGCCATTAGAATTGGCTGATAATTTCTATGTTTTTGAGCCTGAATTGGTGGTTAATGGAATAGATTTTTATCAAATGGGTCTTTTGAATGAGGATATCAAGGCAAGATTTACTATTCAATCAATTTTTAAAGGGAATCCTGAAGAATTTGATTTAAAGCTAAGTATTCCTGAGTTTGTAAGTGTTTATGAACAAACGTCATACCAATTAAAAGGATTCGATTTAGCAGCTCAGATAGGTCCAGAAATCACTAATTTATCTACCCAAAGTAAGTTTTTAAATACTCAATTAAAGGCTAATAAACACCCAAGCGATTTAGTGGATGCTAGTTGGAAATACATTCAAAAGTACATCACTGAATTTGCTCCAGAAGAAGAAGAGGTAGAAACTTCAAAAATCGATTTAGAATGGGATTTACAAATGGTGAATGTGCCTTTATTAAGTGAAGTTTTCCTGGAAGATTTACAAGAAATGGATACCTTAAAATTAAGTTTTGATTTTAAGGAAGAAAAAAATGAAATTAGAGCAAATGTGAGTTTACCTCATATTCGTTACAAGGATATAGAGCTAAATAAACTATTTATGGAAGCTAATGCAAATCCAATTAAAGCAGATTTTAATGTTGGCTTTGATTACCTTGAAAGTGGTGGATTTCAATTAGCTAAATCTAAGTTTTCTGGTGCATACGAAGATGATTTTTGGAAATTAACCTTAGAAGCTTTTCAAGAGGAAGAACCATTTTTTTACATTCGTTCGTTTATTGAAAAAGAGGATGAAAAATGGGTTTATAGTTTGGATGATGAGTTAATTCTTAACAGTCAAGAATGGAATGTAAACCCTAATAACAATATTCAATTTGGAAATAAATCATTAGCATTTAATGATTTTGAAATTGAAAGAAAGCAGCAAAAACTAGCAATAAGAAATGATTTAAGTATTGAGCATGAGCATTTTGGGCTACTATTTAATAATTTTAAATTAGGTACTTTTACTAGTTACCTACACCCTGAAGCATTATTTGCAAGTGGTGAAATTAATGGTGAATTGGTAGTAGTAAAACCTTTTGAACAAATTGGTTTTTTAGCTGATTTAAGTATTGAGGATTTAGCGATTAAAGAAAAAGAAATTGGTAAACTTGCATTAAATGCATCTGCAGATGGGACTAATACCTATGCTACTGAAATGTCATTGAAAGGGGATAAGATAGATTTTTTTGCTAAAGGAAAGTATTTTTATCAAAATGAAGAACCTAATCTTGATGTACAAGCCCAGCTAAAACAGCTTGATTTAAGTTTAATAGAGCGTTTTATTCCTGATGTTATTGAGGATAGTGAAGGGATAATAAGTTCTAACTTTATATTAGAAGGACCAACTAATCAACTTACTTACCAAGGTGATATCTCTATGAAGGAGGTAGGTTTTAACGCAAAAGCAGTCAATACCAAATTTTATTTTGGTGATGAAAAAATTAGGTTTAATGAAAAAGAGATTGAATTTAAAAAGTTCACTATTGCTGATGTGCAAAAAAACCAATTTATCACTTCAGGTAAAATATATCTTGACCCAATTACCAACCCCAAATTTGATCTTAATTTTAAGGCAGACAGCTTTCAACTTTTAGACGCAGATAGAGATGAAAGTACTGCTTACTATGGTAAAGTTAATTTTGATTTAAATGCACAACTTACTGGAAATCTAAATATTCCTATTTTAGATGTAGATTTTAAACTGAATAAATCTACAGATTTCACACTGGTTATTCCAGAGTCGCAAGCAGATGTGGTGGAGCGTGAGGGTGTTGTTTTATTTGTGAATAAATCAGATCCAGATGCTATTTTAACACGAACTACTGAACAAGAATTTAATCAATTAATCAAAGGTTTTGAAATTGATGCTAAAATTAAAGTTAGTCCTAGAGCAAAAATAACGGTTATTTTTAATCAGCGTACAGGGGATAAAATTCAGTTGCAAGGAGAAGCAGATTTACTAGCTTCTGTAGAACCTAATGGAAATATTGATTTGTCTGGAAACTATGAAGTTAATGAAGGTTTTTTTGAAATTAATTTGTATAATTTAGTAACTAGAAAATTTACCTTAGCGCAAGGAAGTAAAGTGAGTTGGTACGGCGACCCGTACAATGCAGATATTGACTTAAGAGCAGTTTATAAAGTAGACACTTCACCTTCTGCGTTAATGGCTTCGCAGATTGCATCAGAAGCAAATGCAGTTCAAAACCGCTACCGAAGACAGTTGCCATTTTTGGTTTATCTTGATGTAGAAGGAAGTCTCAATTCACCTTATCTAAGTTTTGCACTTGATATGCCAGAAGAACAAAGATCTGCTATAAATGGAACCGTTTATTCAAGAATCAACCAATTAAATCAACAAGAAGATGAATTAAATAAACAAGTTTTTTCTTTGCTTGTTCTTAATCGTTTTTATCCAGAATCTGGAAGTGACGGTAGTCAAGGAGGTGCGGCAGCACTTGCTAGAAACAACCTAAATCAAGCCCTAGCAGACCAACTCAATACATTTTCAAATAAATTAACTGGAAATACAGGAATAGAACTCAACTTTGACATTAATTCGTATACCGATTTTGAAACTGGAGTAGGACAAGAAAGAACAGATGTAGATGTAAGCGCTCAAAAAAAGTTATTCAATGATAGGCTAGTAGTAGAAGCTGGAAGCCAAGTTAATGTTCAAGGAGACCAACGCCCAGGCGAATCTAATGTGGCCTTAGGTAATGTAAGTGTTGAATATTTAATTACCGAAGATGGAAGGTGGAAAGCCAGAGGTTTTAGAAAAAGTGAATATGAAAATGTAATTGATGGACAGGTATTTATTAGCGGGATAGCCCTTATCTTTACCCGTGAGTTTAATCAATTTGAAGAACTTTGGAAATCTTTATTTGCTACTAGCAAAAAACTAGAGGAGTTAGAAAAAGAAGAAGAGGAAATAGAGGAGATGGAACAAAAACAAGAAGAAGAAAATGGAGAAAACTCCTCTAAACAACCTGCAAGATTAGAAAATGAGCAATAGATATTTATACTTAGCTTTTGGATTAATAGTGCTGAATTTTTCTTGTTCAGTAAATAAGTTTATCCCTGATGGTGAAGTTTTGTATACTGGTGCATCAATAAATTATGAAGGAGCTTCAATAGAGAAATCTACACGTAGAAAAGTTAATGATGTGCTTTTTCCAAACCCCAACAAAAAAGTTTTGTGGATGAGAACAGGCCTCTATTTTCATTACAAGACAAAAAAAGATAAGCCAGGATTTTTTAATCGATTTATGAATAGGCAAATAGGAGAAAGGCCTGTTTACCTTTCGCAGGTAGATGTAGAAAACACTAGAGAGGTAATGAAAAACCGACTAGAAAACTCAGGTTTTTTCCAATCTTTCATAGCTTCTGAAGTTGAAGTAGATACCACCAAAAAAAGAGCTAAGATTGAATATGAAATTGAATTAGGTGAACCTTACCGCTTAGCTAAATTAAAACTTGAAAAAAACAACTTAGAGGAGTTACCGATTTGGAATGAAATTTCATCGTACTTACAAAATACAAAACTTCAACCTGGAGTTAGGTTTAGCCTTGACCAGTTTAAGAAGGAAAGAGAAGAAATAGATCGTTATTTAAAAAATAAAGGATATTATAACTTTAACCCTAATTTTATAATTTTTGAAGCAGACACCAATGCTTATGAGGGTAAAAAGTTTGATTTGTATTTAAAGATAAAGAATGAAGCTCCAAAGAAATCCTTCTATGCTTTCGAAATTCAAGAATTGAATGTATACCCAAAATCAACATTAAAAACTAAAGAAAAAGAAAAGGACACGGTAACTATTGATGACATTCATTTTATCCAGAATGATGTTTTCTTTAAACCCAAACGTTTACGGCCTTTCCTTAGAATTGCTCCTGGAGATTTATACAGCCCGCAAGATTCAAGGTTTACCAGTAGAAGGTTAAATTCTACACAGACCTACAGGTTTGTTAATATTGACTACGAAGGGGAGGAAATAGACACCACCAGAACCTTGCAGAAATTAAAAGGGAATATTTACTTGTCTCCAGCCAACAAACGTTCTGTTCGATTAGAGATGCAAGGGGTTACAAAATCCAATAACTTTACAGGACCAAACCTAAGCCTCACCTACATTAATCGAAATATTTTTAAGGGAGGAGAAGAGTTTAAAATCAGCACTAATGCAGGTTACGAGCGTCAGTTTTTAGGAAGTGATCAAGGAGGATTGAGTTCTTTACAACTTGGTTTACGAAATACATTAAGTTTTCCGAGACTCCTATTTCCTATTGACCTAAATGAAAAGTTTAATTATGCCATACCCAAAACTAATATTAGTTTAGGTTTTGATTACTTAAACAGAACAGGTTTATATACACTTACTTCTGTGTCCACAGGCTTTGGTTACTCCTGGGATCAAAATAGATTTGTAAGCCACACTATAAAACCAATAAATATTGAAGTTGTTCAGTTGGGGAATACCAGTGATGAATTTGAAGAAATCTTAGATAATAATCCTTTTTTAAGGCGAAGTTTTGATCAACAATTTATAGCAGGATTAGTTTATTCATTTACCTTTAGTCAGCTAAAAGAAGATCAAATTTGGAAAAACTTTTTTAACTTTAATTTTGAATCTGCAGGAAATACCGTAGACTTATTTGCCAGAGAAAGAAATGATACTAGGAAAATATTTGGTACTGAATTTGCCCAGTTTGTAAAAGCGGATATTGATTATCGTTTTAAATTTGACTTAGATGAAGATGACCAAAAACTTGTGGGGAGGCTTTTTGCTGGAATGGGCTTACCTTACGGTAATTCTGAAGCTTTGCCTTTTGTTAAACAATATTTTGCTGGGGGACCTTACAGTGTAAGAGCATTTAGAATTCGTTCTTTGGGACCTGGAACCTACGTACCAGAAGGAGGAGTACAATCTTTCTTTGATCAAGCAGGTGACATTCGTTTAGAGGCTAATTTAGAATATAGATTTCCTATTTTTAGTTATTTAAAAGGAGCGGTCTTTTATGACGCAGGTAACGTATGGCTGCTTAATGATAATGAAGCTTTAGAAGGTGGAAAGTTCTCGAGTAATTTTTATGATGAATTAGGAATGGGTTCTGGTGTTGGTTTACGTGTAGATGTACAAGGCTTTGTGATCAGATTTGATTTTGCGGCACCTGTAAAACGACCTGCTAGAAGTTGGAAGTTTGAGCCCGGAAATACGCTTCTTAATTTTGCCATTGGTTATCCATTCTAAGAAACTCAAATTAAACTTAAGTTTTAATTAGAATTCATCTAAGATGCTTAATTTAGTTTTCAAAAAATGAGTATTACAAGTAATCGACTTTCAAATGCTTCAAGTCCTTATTTACTTCAACATAAAAATAATCCTGTTGATTGGTACGAATGGGGTGATGAAGCTCTCCAAAAAGCAAAATCAGAAAACAAACCAATTTTAATTAGCGTGGGTTACGCCGCTTGTCACTGGTGTCATGTCATGGCTCATGAATCTTTTGAGGATGAGGAGGTAGCCCAATTAATGAATACTTACTTTGTTTGTATTAAGGTAGACCGAGAAGAGCGTCCAGATATTGATCAAATTTATATGGACGCAGCACAGATTTTAACAGGAAGAGGTGGCTGGCCGCTAAATGCCTTTGCACTCCCTGATGGTCGTCCTTTTTACGCTGCTACTTATTTTCCAAAAGATAATTGGAAGAAAGTTCTTTCTAATATCCACAAAGCCTTTACAAATCAGCTAGAACAATTAGAAGATACAGCTCAAAAAATTACTGAAGGTATACAATTGGGTGATTTAGCAGAATTTGAGCCCAGTGAGGTGAGCAACTTCACCACTTCAGATTACAACGATTTATTAGGTAGTTGGATGCAATTTGCAGATACAGAAAAAGGCGGTTTTAAAGGAGCGCCAAAATTTCCAATGCCCAACTCTTGGGAATTTATGCTACAGTTTTTTTCATTGACTAAAAACCAGTCTGCCTTAGAAGCTGTCATTACCACGCTAAACGAAATGGGAAAAGGGGGTATTTATGATCAAGTTGGAGGTGGTTTTGCAAGATACTCTGTAGATGATATTTGGTTGGTGCCTCATTTTGAAAAAATGCTTTATGATAATGCCCAACTAATAAGCCTCTACGCCAAAGCATATCAATTATTTCCAAACCCCTTTTACAAAGCTATTATAGAAGACAGCATTTCTTTTGTTAATCGCGAATTAAAGAGTAATCAGTCTGGATTTTATGCTTCTCTAGATGCCGATAGTGAGGGTGAAGAAGGCAAGTATTATGTATGGACATATTCCGAATTAAAGTCAGTTGTTGACGATGAAGATTGGTCTTGGTTTCAAGAATTTTATCAGATTTCTAAAAATGGCAATTGGGAAGAGGACAAAAATATACTTCATTTGAAGCATCTACCTAAGAAATTTGCTAAGCAAAATCAGATTTCCTTTGAAGTACTTAACCAAAAGATTAAAACGTATAAGCAAAAGCTTCTAGATGTAAGAGAGAAACGAATTCGCCCTGGATTAGATGATAAAATTTTGACCTCTTGGAATGCACTTATGATTAATGCACTTGTAGATGCTTCAAAAGCGCTTCAGGAATTAGATTATTTGAAACAGGCTAAAGCTATTGCCGATTTCTTATATAAAAACTTACGCGTTGCTGACGGTCATTTAAAAAGGAATTTTAAAAATGGAACGGCTAGTATAGATGCTTTTTTAGAAGATTACGCGCTATTGATTGAAGCGCTTATAAACTTGTATCAATTATGCTTTGAAAAGAAATATTTAACTTGGGCTTTAGAACTTGCAGATATTTGTTTGGAAGATTTTTTTGATCATAATTCAGGGATGTTTTATTATACTTCATCTAAGGGAGAACAACTCATTGCCAGAAAAATGGAGTTAAGTGATAATGTAATTCCTGCTTCAAATTCGGTGATGGCTAAATCTATGTTTTTGTTAGGGCATATCTTTGCTGATGAGCATAAAATAGAAATTAGTAAAAAAATGCTTTCGCAAGTAGAACAAAAAATGTTTAAGTCTGGTCCTTATTTTGCTAATTGGTCGCAATTGTCAGGTTGGTTAGCTTACCCTTTAAAAGAAGTTGCAGTTGTGGGTAAGGATGCATTTAAGTGGGCATTTCAAATGCAAAATAAATACTATCCTAATGCTATATTTTTAGGAGGAAAAGAAGAGAATCTTGATTTATTAAAAGGAAAACTTCAAGAGAATAAAACCTTGATTTACATATGTGAAAATAGGACTTGCAAGCATCCTACACAAGATATTTCTGAAGCTCAGAAGCAGTTAAAAACTTAGGTTAATGATATCCCAATCTAGTTAGAATAAGTGAAATGTATATGCAAAAAATACAAATATAAATCGCTTTGAAAGCCGAATGGTCTTTTTGGGCTTGTAAAAACAAAAGCACACAAAGAAGAGACGCAAAGCCTGTTTCAACACGTGTTAAGATTAACGTAGATATGAAGATAATCAAATAGCTATTTCTAACATATTGATTTTTTACAAATAAAAACAGAACAAAAAACACTTCAACAAGTAACACAGCAACCACTGCAAGACTAGGATTGTATTCAAAAATCCAATTTATTGAGGTTAACTCTATAGACTGATTTAATTTTTCTACAGACGAAGCTTGATCCTCAATCAGATTTTTATTTTGATAGATCAAATTTTGATTTTCTTTAAAAAAGCGTTGTAAATGAGTAAAAAATCCACCCCTCGAATTTAAATAAGATAAACTGGAACCATCCATAAAAGTATCGCTCAAAACCTTTTGAATGACTGCAAATGACATAATGATAGCCAAAAGTACCTTAGCATTTAAATAAAGGATTTGCTTATGGTGTTTTTTATAAGAACAGGCGATTAAAAATAATAAAGCAATATAGAAGGCAACA
The DNA here is from genome assembly GCA_003564185.1 of Flavobacteriaceae bacterium. Lineage (GTDB taxonomy): Bacteria > Bacteroidota > Bacteroidia > Flavobacteriales > Flavobacteriaceae > Psychroflexus. The sequence goes on along the minus strand of PXFS01000155.1, from coordinate 13,772 downwards.
AAAGAGTGATTTCCAGTTTTGTAATAGTCTGCGTATAAACCTGGAATGAAGCAAATTGAAATAATTAACCAAAACACAGGAGACTGTAAGAATTTTTTATTCGTGATTGCGTATAAAAGAGCAAATGCAACAATAGGAAATATATAATGGTGACTTATCCAGACGTAAAAAATTATTAGAAATATGAGGTACATTTTTGCTGCTAATTCAAGGCTTGAATTAGCAGCAATCCTATTGAATAATTTTTTCATATCTCAGTTTGTAGGTCAATGTGTAATTATTCGGATCAAAAACAGGTTCGAAAATTTGAAGTTTTTTCACCTCCTTTTTGTTATTTAGTAAACTTAAAAATAATTCAGTGTTTTTATCTGTAGGGTTGTATAAAAGTTTATTTATATAATTGTTTTTTTGGTTTAATGTCTTTTTATTAAAATTACTATTTGAATAAATAGAATCATTTATTACAATTACATTAAACGCCTCATTGATATTTGTATACATGCCAAATCCACCGCCTTTCCAGCGGGATAAATCTGTAGTCTCTGTTTTGTATAGCTGAAAGCTAGCAATCCCAACAACCAAAACAGGCAAACTGAAATAAGCTAAAAAACGATGACTTATCTTCATTAAATCAGTCTTTAAAAAGTCCTAATTCTTTATTACCTTCAGCATCCATTTGCGCCCTAAACATTCCTTCTGTATTAAATTCCATTGAAATATTTCCTTCAAAATCAATGGCAATTACACCGCCTAGACCGTTTTGTTGCTTAAGTTTTTCTTGAATAACAATTTGCGTAGCTTGCTCTAAATTGAAATCGCCATACTCCAACATAGCTGAAATATCATGTGCTACTACATTTCGAATAAAATATTCGCCATGCCCTGTGGCTGATACCGCACAAGTATTATTATTAGCATAATTACCAGCACCAATTATAGGTGAATCACCAATACGTCCATATTTTTTATTGGTCATACCACCGGTAGATGTTCCCGCAACTAAATCACCATTTTGGTCTAAGGCCACACAACCAACAGTTCCGAATTTAAAGTTATTGATATGTTTTTCAAAGTTGCTTGTGTTTAAACTTGCATGGGTTTTTGCATTTTGCAGTGATTCCTTTGCTTTATCCGTATTAAAATAGGTGTTGTCTACTTTTTCTAAACCATGTAATTCAGCAAAACTTTCAGCTCCTTGACCTGATAATAGTACATGCTCTGATTCCTGCATTACTTTTTGAGCAAGTAAAATGGGGCTTTTAATTGTTTTAATTCCAGCTACTGCACCTGCTTGAAGAGTTTTGCCATGCATGATGGATGCATCTAATTCATGAACGCCATCAGAGTTCATAACAGCACCAATACCAGCGTTAAACAATGGTGATTCCTCTAAAATTTGAATCACTTCAATAACTGCTTCTTCAGCTTCACCTCCATTGGCTAACAGTTGATGACCTGCTTCAATAGCCTCTGAAAGTTTGTATTCATAAATCTTTACTATAGAATCACTCATCATTTCAGCTTTTATAAAGCCAGCTCCACCGTGTAGAGCAATACCAAAATTAGATTTGTTTTCTCCTTGTGCATCTCGGTGTCTTTCAACAGCCTGCTGTTGTGTTTCAAGTTGAGTTTTTTGAATATCAGTGCAGGATGTCATGCTGAATAAGAAAAAAGAAATAAGAATATGAAAACGATTCATTTGAGATAATTTTCGATAAAATTACATTTTTAATTTGAAAATCTTCAGCCTTTCATTCTTTTTCCTACATGCTTATTTTTTAAAAAATCAGCTTTTAACCAAAGTTTTTTTTTTGAGTATAAACTATATTAAAATGATAATATTTTTAATCATTTCAAAAAGCTATTTGATAAATAAAAAATAATATCCATTTTTGTAACAAAATTAATTTTTTGCTACTAATCAAATAACAATTAAAATCCGAATTAAAATGACAAAAAAATTAAACCTGACAATTTGTGCTTTGTTGGTTGCTTTTGTAGGTTTTGCTCAACAAGTAGATTTTGAGCATTATACCTTAGACAATGGCTTAGATGTAGTTTTACATCAAGATAATAGTGCACCGCTTGTAAAAGTAGAAGTAATGTACAATGTGGGTTCTAAAGATGACCCTACAGGAAAAACAGGAATGGCTCATTTTTTTGAGCACTTACTGTTTGAGGGTACTAAAAACATTGACCGAGGAGATTGGTTTAAAATGGTAACCGATCATGGAGGTACTAATAACGCCAATACAAGTTGGGATAGAACTACTTACTTTGAAATCTTACCTTCTAATAATTTACAAATTGGTCTTTGGATGGAGTCTGAAAGAATGCGTCATCCAAAAATTGATACTGTGGGAGTAAATACACAAAGAGGTGTGATAAAAGAAGAACGTAAACAAACGCAAGACAACCAGCCTTATGGAAACTTAATTTCGCAAATCACAAGAAATATTTTCCCAACAACAGGTTACCGTCATGAAATTATAGGTACTTTGGAAGATTTAGATAATCCTGAGCTTGAAGATTTCAATGTTTTTTTTGATAAATTTTATGCGCCAAACAACGCTGTTTTAGTAGTTGCTGGTGATATTGATATTGATCAAACTAAAGAATGGATTGACCTTTACTTTAGTTCTATTCCGCAAGGTGAGAAAATTGAAAGAAAACCTTTTGAAGAAGAGCCAATAGAAGAAACAATATATGCTACTTTTCACGATCCAAACATTCAGATTCCTGCTTTAGCTATGGCTTACAGAACAGTTCCAGATGGAACAAAAGAGGCTAAAGCTTTAGACATGATTTCTCAAGTGTTAAGTTCTGGAAAGAGTTCTAGACTAACCCGAAAGTTGGTTGAAGATAAAAAAATGGCATTGGCCGTTCAAGCCGGAAATTTTGCTTTACGTAATGGCGGAATGTATTTTGTATTTGCGCTACCAATGGAAGGTTATACCCTTGAAGATTTAAAAGTTGAGATTGATGAAGAAATTGAACGTATGCAAAATGAATTAATATCTGAAAATGAATACCAAAAACTTTTAAATCAACTAGAAACTCGTTTTGTGAATGCCAACTCTAGTGTTGAAGGAATTGGAAGTAGCTTAGCTGAATTTCAAACTAAATTTGGTGATGCAAGCCTTATCAATAAGCAGCTTGATATGTACCGTGAGGTTACTCGTGAAGACTTACAAAAAGCAGCTAAAAAATATTTAAACCCTAATCAACGTCTAGTCTTAGATTATTTACCAGCTGAAGACGAACAATAAAAAAACAAGAAATGAAGAAATTAATTAATTACATAGTAATTGCTTTACTATTTATTTCAGGCTCACTATATGCGCAGGTGGATATTAATCAAATGCCTGAACCAGGTCCTGCTCCAGCAGTAAACTTAGGTCAACCACAAACTTTTGAATTAAAAAATGGATTGAAAGTTCTTGTAGTTGAAGACAAAAAACTACCACGTGTTTTATTCAATTTAACAATCGATAACGACCCTTACGCGGAAGGCGATAAAATTGGAACAGGTGCATTGTTTTCTGATATGATGGGTACAGGAACAGAAAAAACTCCTAAGGATGATTTTGAAGATGAGGTAGAGTTTATGGGAGCTACACTAGAGCTTTTTGGATCGGGGGCTTATGCTTCTGGTTTGTCAAAATATAGTGATCGTCTTCTTGAAATGATGGCTGAAGCTATTATGACTCCTAAATTTGATCAAGATCAATTAGATAAGTTTAGAGACCAAAACATTGAGGGATTAAAAGCTAATGCTAAAAGCGCCTCTAGTATTGCAAATAAAGTGAGAAGCGCACTAGCTTTTGGTAAAGAACATCCTTTTGGTGAATTTGAAACCATTGAAGGTTTTGAAAACGTTACTTTAGAAGATATTCAAGAATATTACGAAACATTTTATGTGCCTGGTAATTCGTACTTGATTGTTTCTGGAGATGTTGAATTTAAAAAAGTAAGAAAGAAAATTAAAAAACTGTTTAAGAAATGGGATGGTGAAGAAGCACCCTCAGAAACTTATCCTGTTTCAGACAATGTTACTGAAACAGAGATTAACTTTGTGGATGTTCCTAATGCTGTGCAAGCAGAAGTACATTTAATCAACACCACAAATTTAAAAATGACCGATGATGACTATTTCCCAGTATTGTTAGCTAATCAGATTGTTGGAGGTAGTTTTGAAAGTTATTTAAACAAAACGCTGAGAGAAGATAAAGCATGGACATACGGGGCTAGAACAAGCCTTCCAGCTAGAAAAGAAGTGACTTCATTTAGAGCTAGTACATCTGGTAAGATGGCTGTAACAGACAGTATTGCTTTAGAAATGATCAAGCAAATTAACAGAATAAGAAATGAGCAAGTTGAAGAAGACTTATTGGCTAATGCTAAAGCTACTTATTCAGGTAATTTCATTCGTGAAGCTTCTAAACCTAGAAATATATCAAATTTTGCTTTACGAATTCAGACGCAAGACCTACCAGAGGATTTTTATGAAAACTACTTAGAAAATATCAATAAAGTTACTGTTGAAGACGTTCAACGTGTAGCTAATAAATATTTTTTAACAGATCAAGCAAGAATTGTAATAGCAGCTAAGGGTAGCGAGGTAGCTAATGCTCTTGAAGCTACAGGAATACCTGTGAAGTATTTTGATAAAGATGCTAATCCGGTGGATAAGCCTGAGTTTTCTAAGCCCATTCCAGAAGGAGTTACCTTAGAAACAGTTTATAATAATTACATTGAGGCTATTGGAGGCAAGAAGGCAGCTGAAGCTGTGAAAAACGTAGTAATGTTAGGCTCTGCATCTATTCAAGGAATGGCTCTTAATATGGAGATGAAAATGACTAAAGATGGAAAATCTGCTCAAGAAGTAAAAATGGGGGGTAATGTACTTCAGAAAATGGTCTTTGACGGAGAGAAAGGCTATAACATGGCTCAAGGTCAAAAAATGGACTACTCTGAAGAAGAAATTGAAGCAGCTAAAAAGTCAGCAGGCATTTTTGCTGAATTAACTGTCCCAGAAGGTGCAGAATTAAAAAATATTCAAGATTTTGAAGGCCAAGATGCTTATGTAGTTCAATTAACTGATGAAGTAAAAGAATTTTATTCGGTGGACTCTGGATATAAGTTATTTACTGAAACTACAATTCAGCAAGGGGATCAAGATTTTACTACAACTGTAAAATATGATGATTATCAAGAGGTAGATGGGGTGAAATTTCCTTTTACAATGATTAATAATATCGGACAAGAATTTAAAATTGAATTCAAAGAAATCAAACTTAATCAGAAATTATCTGATGCTGATTTTAAATAGATTATAATTTCTTATCAGACTTTACTTAGTAAAAAAACCTTGAAATTTAAATTTCAAGGTTTTTTATTTAAAACTTGCAGAATAAAAAACTAACTATTCATCAAATCTTCAATCTCCTCAATTTCAATTGGAATATCCCCCATTAAATTAACGGGTTCTCCTTTTTCCTGTATTACAACATCATCCTCTAAGCGGATGCCCATATGCTCACTTGGAATATAGATCCCAGGCTCTACGGTAAAGACTTGATTAGCCTTCATAGGTTCATGCAATAGCCCATAATCATGGGTGTCTAATCCAATATGATGAGAAGTACCATGCATGAAATATTTTTTGTAGGCAGGCCACTTAGGATCTTCATTTTGAACATCTGCTTTATCTAAGAGTTTTAAATCAAGTAATTCAGACGTCATCATTTTACCTGCTTCTTTGTGATATTCGGTCCAATCTGTTCCTGGCACTAAAAGTTTTGTTGCTTCTTTTTTTACTTTGTTTACAGCATTGTAAATTTGTTTTTGGCGCTCAGTAAATTTTCCATTAACGGGAATAGTTCTAGACATATCGCTACAATAGTTTGCATATTCGGCACCAAAATCAAATAAAATTAAATCACCATCTTTACATTGATGCTTGTTTTCAATATAGTGCAAAACAGTAGCATTTATTCCAGAAGCAATAATTGGGGTGTATGCAAAGCCTTTTGAGCGATTCATTAAAAATTCATGCATGACCTCAGCTTCAATTTCATATTCCCAAACTCCAGGTTGAATAAAATCGAGCACTCTTCTAAAAGCCTTGTTAGTGATGTTACAAGCTTGTTGCATCACATTTATTTCTAAATCATGCTTTACAGAGCGCAGACGCTGTAAGATGGGATTAGATTTAGCTACTTGATGCGCTGGGTAGTTTTCGCGCAGCCATTTATTAAAACGCATCTCTCTGGTCTCCGTTTCTACATTTGCTCGGTAATGCTCATTGGTGTTGATATAAATAGTATCGCACTGAGCCATTAACTCATTAAAAATCTTGTGGAAGTCTTTTAACCAATAAACCGTTTTGATGCCTGTTAATGCTAATGCTTTTTCTTCATTGATTTTTTCTCCCTCCCAAACAGCAATATGATCATTGGTTTCTTTTAGAAAAAGAATTTCTCTGTGCTCTTTTTTAGGTGCATCAGGAAATAAAAGTAAAATGCTTTCTTCTTGATCTACTCCACTTAAATAGTAAATATTTCGGTCTTGTTGAAACGGAATAGTACTGTCTGCACCAATGGGATAAATATCATTTGAGTTAAACACAGCTAATGAATCTGACTTCATTTGGGCCATGAAATTTTTTCGGTTATGAATAAATAAATCTTTAGAAATAGGTTCGTATCGCATAAAATTAAATTTGTCTTCAAAAATAAGGAAACTTAATCCCCATGATTGCATAATTAATAAAAATTCTTATTATTGGTACATATTTAATTTTTATTGATGAATTGATTTTGTTGCTTTTTTAGCTATTGTCTCAATTTTTTACCAATTAAATGATTTATTTTAAAGTTGTAAACACTTATTAATTCAATCCTTTTCGTAATTCTTGAACCCAATGCACAAAACATCACTTAAAACTATTCTAAATAGTATTTTTAAATAGCTTATTGTTTGTCTGTAAGCTTAATCTGTGGTATTTTTGGGCAACAATTTAAAAAATAATGGAATCAATGGGAGGAATTAAGACTTCTATAGCAAGAAAAGTGGCAATGGCTCTTTCGGGACTTTTTTTAGTTCTTTTTTTATTACAACATTTTACAATCAATTTTACTTCTGTAGTAAGCCCAGATACATTCAACGAAATTTCTCATTTCATGGGAACTAATTTTGTTGTACAGGCAATACTTCAGCCAATTTTAATTTTTGGTGTCATATTTCATTTTGTGATGGGTTTCATACTTGAGGCTCAAAACAGAAGCGCAAGAAGCGTAAAGTATGGAATGTTTAGTGGGAATGCAAATTCAAGCTGGTTGTCCAGAAATATGCTGATTTCTGGTGCTGTAGTCTTGGCTTTTTTAGGTCTTCATTTTTATGATTTCTGGGTGCATGAAATGCAAGTAAAATATCTAGAAGGAGATATGTCTGGTTTATCACCTAGTGGTGAATTTCGTTACTACGAAGAAACTGTAGCAAAGTTTGCTGGTCAGCCAATACGTGTTGGTTTATACGTGTTAGCTTTTGTCTTCTTAATGATGCACTTGCTGCACGGTTTTGCTTCTTCCTTCCAAACTATGGGAGTTAACAATAAATATAGCCCGGCCATCAAAAAGTTTACAAAAGCTTTTGCAATTGTAATCCCTTTAGGTTTTGCTTTTATTGCTATATTTCATTTTATTAATAATTAATACGTATTGAAGATGTCAGTTTTAGAATCAAAAATACCAAGTGGTCCATTAGCAGATAAATGGACAAAACATAAAAACGAAATTAATTTGGTTAACCCAGCCAATAAACGTAATATTGATGTTATTGTTGTAGGTACGGGGCTTGCCGGAGCAAGTGCTTCTGCAACTTTAGCCGAATTAGGATATAATGTAAAAACATTTTGTTTCCAAGATTCTCCAAGACGTGCACATTCAATTGCAGCACAGGGGGGGATAAATGCAGCAAAAAATTATCAGGGAGATGGTGATTCTGATTATCGTCTTTTCTACGATACAGTTAAAGGTGGAGATTACCGCTCTAGAGAGGCTAATGTGTACCGTTTAGCTGAAGTTTCTAGTAATATTATTGATCAATGTGTTGCTCAAGGTGTACCTTTTGCTCGCGAATATGGAGGTCTTTTGGATAACCGTTCTTTTGGAGGGGTTTTAGTTTCTAGAACTTTTTATGCCAAAGGACAAACAGGTCAACAATTACTTTTAGGAGCCTATTCTGCTATGAATAGACAAATAAATAGAGGTAAAATTCAATCGCATACTAGACATGAAATGATGGATCTGGTCCTTGTTGATGGAAAAGCTAGAGGTATTATTGCTAGAAATTTGGTTACAGGAGAAATTGAAAGACATTCGGCTCATGCGGTAGTTGTAGCTTCAGGAGGTTATGGAAATGTGTTTTTCTTATCCACTAACGCTATGGGAAGTAATGTTACGGCAGCATGGCGAGCTCATCGTAAAGGCGCCTTCTTTGCTAACCCATGTTTTACTCAAATTCACCCTACGTGTATTCCAGTTTCTGGTGATTTACAGGCAAAATTGACCTTAATGTCAGAATCCTTAAGAAACGATGGTAGAATTTGGGTGCCTGCTAAAAAAGAAGATGCAGAGGCTATTCGTGCAGGTAAATTAAAACCGACTGATTTAAAAGAAGAAGATAGAGATTATTACTTAGAAAGAAGATATCCTGCTTTTGGTAACTTAGTACCTCGTGATGTGGCTTCTAGAGCTGCTAAGGAACGTTGTGATGCTGGATTTGGTGTAAATAAAACAGGTCAAGCTGTATATTTAGACTTTGCTAGTGCTATTGAACGTTACGGAAAAGAAAAAGCATTTAGTTCTGGTCAAAAAGACGCTTCTCATGATGAAATTATAAAAATGGGTAAAGAAGTGGTTGAAGCTAAGTATGGTAACTTGTTTGACATGTATGAGAAAATCACTGATCAAAATCCATACGAAACTCCAATGATGATTTTCCCAGCAGTTCATTATACCATGGGTGGTCTTTGGGTAGATTATAATTTAATGACAACTATTCCAGGATGCTACGCTACAGGAGAAGCTAATTTCTCAGATCACGGTGCTAACCGATTAGGAGCTTCAGCATTGATGCAAGGTTTAGCTGATGGATATTTTGTTTTGCATTATACTATTGGTGATTATTTAGCTGATGACATTAGAACTGGACCAATTTCAACAGATTCTAAAGAATTTGAAGAAGCTGAAAAAGCTGTTAAAAGTCAGATCGAGAAATTGATGAACGCTAATGGTGATCAACCAGTAGATCATTTCCACAGAAAATTAGGATTAATTATGTGGAATAAATGTGGAATGTCAAGAAATGAAAAAGAGCTTAAAGAAGCCATTAAAGAAATTGAGGAACTTAGAGAAGATTTTTACAAAAACGTTCGTGTAACTGGTAAAGCTAATAGCAAAAATCAAGAACTTGAAAAAGCTATGCGAGTAGCAGATTTCTTAGAGCTTGGTGAATTGTTTGCAAAGGATGCTTTACACAGAAATGAATCTTGTGGAGGTCACTTTAGAGAGGAGTATCAAACTGAAGAAGGTGAGGCTTTGAGAGACGATGAAAACTTTAGGTATGTAGCCGCTTGGGAATACAAGGGTGAGCCTAAAGATGCTGTTCTGCATAAGGAACAACTAGAATACGAAAATATTGAACTGAAAACAAGAAGCTATAAATAAGATTAATTATGAAGCTTAATTTAAAAGTTTGGCGTCAGGAAAATAAAGACGCAAAAGGTAAATTTGAAAACTATATAGTGGACGATATACATGGGGATATGTCATTCTTAGAAATGATGGATGTTCTAAACAACCAATTAGTTCAAGAAGGTATAGAGCCAGTTGAGTTTGATCATGATTGTAGAGAAGGGATTTGTGGAATGTGTTCTATGCAAATTAATGGTGAGCCCCATGGACCAGATCGTAGAATTACTACATGTCAGTTGCACATGCGTAAATTTAAAGATGGAGATACCATAACTATCGAACCTTTTAGAGCTAATGCCTTCCCTGTGGTTAAAGATTTAGCTGTAGATCGTTCTGCTTTTGATCGTATACAACATGCTGGTGGATATATTTCTGTAAATACTTCTGGTAATACACAAGATGCAAATAGTATACCGATTGAAAAAGAAAATGCAGACATGGCATTCAATGCAGCTACATGCATTGGCTGTGGAGCTTGTGTAGCAGCTTGTAAAAATGCTTCAGCAATGTTATTTACATCAGCAAAAGTTTCTCAGTATGCTTTATTACCACAAGGAAAAGTAGAAGCTACAGAGCGGGTGTTAAATATGGTTGCTCAAATGGATAAAGAAGGCTTTGGAAACTGCACTAACACAGGTGCATGTGAAATAGAGTGTCCAAAAGGAATTTCTTTAGAGAATATAGCTCGTCTAAATAGAGAATATTTAGCTGCAAGTCTTAAAGGTTAATTACTTTAATAAAATTATTTATAGGCTGTTTTGATTTACAAAGCAGCCTTTTTTGTTTAAGGCTTTCACTTAACGAAATCTCAATAACTTTAATTACTTTTGTTCATTTAAATCTAAATGTTAATGAATCAACCTAAAAGATATACCATTACAGCTGCATTACCTTATACTAATGGACCTATTCACATAGGTCACTTAGCTGGAGTATATATTCCTGCCGATATTTATTCACGTTACCTAAAATTGAAAGGGGAAGATGTGCTTTTTGTCTGCGGAAGCGATGAGCACGGAGTACCAATTACAATTAAAGCTAAAAAAGAAGGAGTTTCACCTCAGGATATAGTTGACAAATACCATCAAGTGATCAAGGATTCATTTTCAGAATTTGGTATTCAGTTTGATAATTATTCCAGAACTTCAGCTAAAATTCATCACGAAACTGCTTCTGATTTCTTTAAATCGATGCATGAAAATAACAAATTTATTGAAGAAGTAAGTGAGCAGCTTTATGATCAAGAAGCTAATCAGTTTTTAGCAGATCGTTTTGTGACAGGTACTTGTCCTAAGTGTGGGTACGAGGAAGCTTATGGAGATCAATGTGAAAATTGTGGTATTTCTTTAAGTGCAAATGATTTGATTAATCCTGTTTCAGCAATTACGGGAAATAAACCAGAGAAAAAAGAAACTAAGCATTGGTATCTGCCTTTAAATGAGTATGATTCATGGCTTAAAGACTGGATTGTTGAAGAACATAAAATGGATTGGAAACCCAATGTTTATGGCCAATGTAAATCATGGATTGATGACGGATTAAGGCCTAGAGCTGTAACTCGTGATTTAGATTGGGGAATACCAGTACCTGTTAAAGGTGGAGAAGGAAAAGTTTTATATGTCTGGTTTGATGCACCAATTGGATATATTTCAGCTTCAAAAGAATGGGCATCAGAAAACAATAAAAATTGGGAGCCCTATTGGAAAGATAAAGAGACTAAGTTAGTACATTTTATAGGGAAGGATAATATTGTATTTCACTGTATAATATTTCCAGCTATGTTAAAAGCTGAAGGAAGCTATATTTTACCCGACAATGTGCCTGCTAATGAATTTCTTAATTTAGAAGGTAAAAAACTTTCAACTTCTAAAAATTGGGCAGTATGGCTGCCAGATTATTTGAAAGATTTTCCTAATCAACAAGATGTTCTTCGCTATGCGTTAACCGCTAATGCTCCAGAAACCAAAGACAATGATTTTACCTGGAAAGACTTTCAAACTAGAAATAATTCAGAGCTAGTTGGCATATTTGGAAATTTTGTAAATCGAGTTATTGTTCTTACCAACAAGTATTATCAAGGTGTTGTTCCCCCAAAAAACAATTTTGAAGCGGTAGATATTAATATTCTTCAAGAAGTTAAAAAAATCACTTCAACAATCTCAAATTCGCTAGAAAAATACCGATTTAGAGAAGCCCAAGCAGAAATGATGAATTTAGCTAGACTCGGAAATAAGTATTTAGCTGATGAAGAGCCTTGGAAAAAAGTAAAAATTGATGAAAAGCGTACCGAAACTATTATGTATGTTGCGCTTCAAGTTGTTTCTGCCTTAGCCATTACAGCTGAACCTTTTCTGCCTTTTACCTCTAATAAACTTAGAAAGATGCTTAATGAAAGTAAGCTTTCATCAAAAATTTTATGGAATGACTTGGCACATGCTGAAGAGTTAATTCCAGTTGGACATCAAATAAGTCAGGCTGAGTTGTTATTTGTAAAGATAGAAGATGAAACAATTGAAAAACAATTAGCTAAGTTAGAAGCTTCAAAATTAGCTAACGCTAATGCAAATAAAGAAGTTGAACCGCAAAAGGAATTAATAAGTTTTGAAGACTTTACAAAACTTGATATCCGTTCAGGCACTATCATAGAAGCAAAGAAGATTGCAAAAACAAAAAAGCTTTTAGAACTTTCCGTTGATATTGGATTAGCAAAAAGGACAATTGTATCTGGAATAGCAGAAGATTACAAACCCGAAGAAATTATTGGAAAAAAAGTAGCTGTAATCATTAACCTAAAACCTGTAAAGTTAAGAGGAGTGCTAAGTGAAGGAATGATTTTAATGACAAAAAATGATGAAGACAAACTTGTTTTTATATCTCCTGAAAGCTTAGATGTTAAGAGTGGCACTACTATTAGTTAAATTTAAAAATCAAAAATTAATCTAAATATTTTATCATGGAAGAAATGAATATTAATTACATTACAGAAACCATTGAACACTTTGGTAGGCAAATTATTTCTTTTTTACCAGGTGTAGTGGCTGCAATTATAACGCTTATTGTTGGTTTGTGGTTAGCTAACTTTTTGACAAAAAGAGTTCGTTACCTGCTAGAGAAGAGAAATATTGAACCTACAATAAGAGGTTTTGTCTCTAATTTAGTAAGTGCAATTTTAAAAGTTTTAGTTTTTGTAATAGTGATTACCGAGTTGGGAGTAGAAACTACTTCTTTAGCTGCCTTAATTGGTGCTGCTGGTTTAGCCATCGGTTTGTCTCTTCAAGGGTCTTTATCAAATTTTGCAGGTGGGGTTCTTATTCTTTTAATGAAGCCTTTTAAAGTAGGAGATTTTATTGAAGCACAAGGTGTATCTGGAACTGTGCAAGAAATTAGTATTTTTTATACGTACTTAAAAACACCAAATAACCAGCGTATTGTAATTCCAAATGGGCAACTTTCAAATAATAAAGTGACTAACTTTTCTGCTGAAGATACGCGACGAAATAATATGATTCTTGGAATTTCTTATGATAGCAATATTGGGGTTGCAAAAGAAACTTTATTAAAAATAGTAAATGAACACGAGCTAGTTTTAGAAGAACCGGCACCTGTTGTTTTTGTAAATGAATTAGCGGATAGTTCAGTTGATTTATCATTAAGATTCTGGACTAAAACAGGCGACTTCTGGCCTACACACTTTTATGTAATGGAGCAGGCTAAACTTCAACTAGAAGCGGCAGGTTGTTCAATTCCATTCCCACAAAGAGATGTTCATTTATATAAAACAGAATAATTTTTTATACCAGTTATTATTTGAAATTACTGTAAAAGAAGAAGCCCAGTAAAATCTAGGCTTTATTTTATTATACCAATTTAACTATTAAATGTCGTTAATAGAACGAAATTGCTTTTTTCATATATAACGCTGTGAATAATTTGCATAGCTGGGCTACGGAAATTGTGAACAAGGTAATATATGGAAAAATGAATGAGCTAAATAGCGTCATTTGATGGTTAAAT
>PXFS01000166.1 GCA_003564185.1 Flavobacteriaceae bacterium | reverse complement strand
CGACTTTGCGAGAGTTAATCAATTTTAAATTATGAATTATAAATTTTAAGTGAACTATGCGCCTTAGCGGCTTTGCGAGAGATCATCAATTTTGAATTTTAAATGCATTTCTCATAATAGTTCACCCCCTAACCTAGGTATTAGTTGACTGGGATTATGAGTTTAAAAAGCTTATACTTAATAATGAAGAGCAATAACTCAGCACTTTTCAATAAAAATAGACACCCTCAATACAACCCATCTTTATAATTTTTTCAACTACCTACCACTTTTATAAGATTTAATTTTAATTAAGTTTTTTCATGAGTTCAGACAGAAGTTGCCTTTATTTTTTTGTTAAAATGCTTGTTTTTACTATATTTGGAGTCGCTTTGGGTAAAATTTGAAATACTGATAAATTCCTATTTTATTCAATTTTTTTTATGTAATTCATAAAAAAAACATTCAATAAATACTAAGAAAACAAATAATAATTATGGCAGAGAATTTAAATAGAATTGTTTACACCAAAACAGATGAAGCTCCAGCTTTGGCTACTTATTCGCTTTTACCTATTGTAAGAAGATTTACGAAGACCGCAGGGATTGATGTGGTTTCTGAAGATATTTCCTTAGCAGCAAGAATACTAGCAAATTTTTCAGCTCATCTATCTGAAGATCAAAAAGTAGAAGACGCACTTGCTAAGCTAGGAAAAATGGCTAAGACACCTGAGGCTAATATCATTAAGTTACCCAACATTAGTGCTTCTATTCCGCAGTTAACAGCTGCCATAAAAGAATTGCAATCAAAAGGATATCAATTACCTGATTATCCGCTTCAAGCCCATACTGATGAAGATAAAAAAATCCAAGCTCAATACGCAAAAGTTCTTGGTTCTGCTGTTAATCCCGTGCTTAGAGAAGGAAATTCTGACCGTAGAGTAGCTGGTCCAGTGAAAGAATACGCGCAAAACAATCCACATTCTATGGGAGAATGGTCTAAAGATTCGAAATCGCACGTTGCTCATATGTCGGCTGGCGATTTTTACGAAAGCGAACAATCTGTTGAGGTGCAGCAAAAAGACGATGTTAAAATTCAGCATACTTCACCTGATGGAAAAGTTACAGTTTTAAAAGAAAGCACACCCTTAGAAGCTTTAGAGATCATTGATGCTTCAAGAATGAGTGCCAAACAACTACAGGCATTTTTGAAAGATCAAGTGGAAGATGCTAAAGCCAAAAATGTACTCTTTTCAGTGCATTTAAAAGCGACTATGATGAAGGTTTCAGATCCTATCATATTCGGTCATGCAGTAAAAGCTTACTACAAAGAAATTTTTGACAAATATGCAGCTGAGTTTAACGAAGTAGGAGTAAATCCTAATAATGGATTAGGGGATGTTTATAATAAAATTAAAAACTTACACGCTGATAAAGCCCAGCAAATTGAAGCTGACATTCAGTCTCTTTACAACGAAAAACCTGATATTGCTATGGTAGATTCTGACCGTGGCATTACCAATTTACACGTACCAAGTGATGTGATTATAGATGCCTCTATGCCAGCTGCCATTAGAACTTCTGGTAAGATGTGGGACAAAGATGGGAAGCAACAAGATATGAAGGCCATTATTCCAGACCGAAGCTATGCTGGAATGTACCAGGAGATTATCGATTTCTGTAAAGAACATGGTGCTTTTGATCCCAGTACTATGGGGAATGTTTCCAACGTAGGATTAATGGCCAAAAAAGCTCAAGAATATGGCTCTCACGATAAAACCTTTGAGATACCAGCTAATGGAAAAGTAGAAGTGATTAATCAAGCAGGTGATGTTTTGATGTCTCATGAAGTTGAAAAAGGGGATATTTGGAGAATGTGTCAAACCAAAAATGAACCGATTCAAGATTGGGTTAAATTAGCCGTAAATCGTGCTAGAGCTACGGGTAGCCCCGCAGTATTTTGGTTAGATGAAAACCGTGCCCATGATAGTAAGCTCATTGAAAAAGTAAATCTTTATTTGAAAGATCATGATACTGAAGGCTTAGACATTCATATTATGAATCCTGTTGAAGCTATGCGATTTAGCTGTAAGCGTGTGAAAGATGGTAAAGACACTATATCAGTGACTGGAAATGTACTTAGAGATTACTTAACCGATTTATTCCCCATTTTAGAACTAGGAACTTCAGCTAAGATGTTATCTATCGTTCCACTCTTAGCAGGTGGTGGACTTTTTGAAACGGGTGCCGGTGGTTCAGCTCCAAAACACGTTCAGCAGTTTGTAAAAGAAGGTCATTTACGTTGGGATTCATTAGGTGAATTTTTAGCCCTTGCAGTTTCTATTGAAGATATGGCTGAAAAAAGCAATAATGCCAATGCTAAAATTATAGCTCAAGCACTAAATAAAGCTAATTCAGCGTATTTGAGTAATAACAATTCGCCTTCGCGAAAAGTGAACGAATTAGACAATAGAGGTGCCCACTTTTACTTGGCACTTTACTGGGCAGAAGCTTTAGCTCATCAAGATGAAAATACTGAATTAAAAGAGGAGTTTTCTAAAGTGTATGAGCAATTAGACACTAATAAAGAAACTATTCTGAAAGAGTTAATCAACGCTCAAGGAAGCGCTGTTGATATTGGTGGATACTTTATGCCAGACGAGGAAAAGGTGTCTAAGCAAATGCGACCAAGCGAAACGCTTAATAAAATTATTGGTTAATAATAGCCGTTAAATTTTTATTCTAAAACTGTCTTAGGAATTTTCTTAAGACAGTTTTTTGATTTTAAACCCTTGATTTGTTTACTTTTATAAAAATTGAAATGAATGAAAGCTGTGATATTAGTGTTGTCTTTGACTCTATTCTTTTCATCTTGTAGTCAAATTAACGAAGTTGAAAAATTAGAATTGTCAAAAGATTTTAAATCTTATTGGTATGGTGGTGAAGCTGAAATTGCTTATTATGATTTGTCTAGAAGCAGGTATGCTGAAAATAGGGAAGGTGAAATGTATTTGATTTTTGTGACGGAAGACTTCAATCCTAAGCTTCAGGTGAAAGCAGAAAACAAAAAATCTACTTCGGTAAGTCATTTTAAATTGAACTGGCATCAAAATTTTCCAACAGGTATTTACGATTATAGCTTAATGCAAAGCACTTTTCTCTCTCTCACAGAAAAGAAAAATGCAACTAAATTAGTCAGTAGTATGCAGGAATGGTGCGGGCAATCATACCTCCAATTAAATCATCACGGCAAACACTATAAGGCGAAATTACATTCCTATTTTGAAAATTTAAACGATGATTATTTCAGGATTCAGCAAGGATTTACAGAAAATCAGCTTTTACTTAATTTGAGAATTAATCCTATAATTGATGATGTACCCCAGCATATGATTCCTAACCTAGATTATTTACAACTATATCAAAAAGAAGTAAAGTCTTATGCAGTAGAAGTTAAGCAGTCAAAAAATGATTCGATTATTAATACTCAGATTCATTTTCCTGATTTAAATAGAAAAGTAGAAATTCAACAAAGAAACGAGTTTCCTTATTTAATTCAGTTGTGGAAAGAAACAATTCAAGTGAATGGCAATGAATTTGTTTCGCATGCAAAATTGGTTAACTCAATGAAAGTAGATTATTGGAACAAGAATAAAGAAAAAGATTTAATTTTGCGGCAATCTTTAAAACAAGCTGAATGATTTTAGATTTTTTTGAAAACAACTCTGAACAATTAATAATTTCTGCTATTCTAATAGGCGTATTGGTAATCATTAAATTTGCTTTTAAAAAAAGCACTAACAAGGTAGCCAAGCTTTCAGGGTATAATATTGGAAGAACGCGCTTAATGTTTAAATACATCAATTTTGCAACTTCCTTTTTTGCTTTTTTTACCTTGCTTCTAACTTGGGGAGTAGACCCTAAAGATGTAGCGTGGTTGTTTTCCTCAACATTTGCCGTAATTGGTGTTGCACTTTTTGCTATTTGGTCTGTATTGAGTAATATTACTTCTGGGGTAATCATGTTTTTCTCATTTCCTTTTAAGATTGGTGATAAAATTGAAATTCACGATAAAGATTTTCCAATTATTGCTATTATTGAGGATATTAGGGCTTTTCAGATTCACCTTAGAAATGAAAAAAATGAACTCATAACTTACCCTAATAATTTAATTTTACAGAAATCAGTGAAATTAGTCAGTAAGGCTTCTGAATTGGAAGAAGAAAATTACGATTAAACCTCACAAGTGAAGTCCACATTCGGTTTTAGGATTATTGTTCCATCTTCCTGAACGATCTTTGCCAGGAACTGTACAGTGTTTACACCCGATAGAGAAATAGCCTTTTTTTACCAAAGGATGAAAAGGTAGTTGATGTTTTTTGATGAATTCATCTCGCTCTTCTTTACTAACATCAAGTAGCGGATAAAATTTTAATATATCTTTGCGTTGTTCAAATATATCAAGACTAGCTCTGTAATCACTTTGCCATTGCATTAAGCCAGAAACCCACACCCTGTAATTCGATTTAATTTTTTCTAGAGGTTTAACTTTATTGATATGACAGCAGTAATCAGGATTTTTTTTCCAGGTTTTATCGTTTGATGTAAATTCATGTTCAGCAGCAACTGCACGTACTGATTTTACTTGTAATCCATAAGTTTCCGTAAGTTGTTTTTTGTAATTGAGTGTTTCTTTAAAATGATAACCTGTATCAATAAAATAAACAAGTTGATTAGGATGAACTTCAGAAAACAATTTAAGTAAAAATGCTGATGTAGCCGCAAAGCTACTAGTAAGCATAACTTCATCAGCTTTGAAGTCTGAGTAGACTTCTTTTATCCTTGATTTTAAATCTAATGCTTTATATTTTTCATTAAGCTGTTTAATTTGCTTTTCTGTGATAAGCGGCTTAACAGGTGTATGCATATAAGTATATTAACCAATAGGCTAAAATAAAAAATACCTTGTGAAAATCACAAGGTATTTTATAAAAGTTGGTGGATTGATATTTATTTAACTTTCTCTACAATTGCTGTAAAAGCAGCTGGGTTGTGAACAGCTAAATCAGCTAAAACCTTACGGTTCAAGTCAATATTATTAGCTTTCAATTTTCCCATGAATTGAGAATAAGACATTCCGTTCATTCGAGCGGCTGCGTTTATTCTCACAATCCAAAGTGAGCGAAAGTTTCTCTTTTTGTTTCTACGGTCTCTATAGGCATATAACAATCCTTTTTCTACCGCATTTTTGGCTACTGTCCAAACGTTTTTTCTACGTCCAAAGTAACCTTTTGCAAGCTTCATCACCTTTTTTCTTCTGGCTCTTGAAGCTACTGAGTTTGTTGATCTAGGCATAATTTTAATTTTTTTTGTAGCAGGGCAGTTGACACTCAACATTTTTGGAGCCCGCTCCAGGGTTATTACTAATTTTAACCATTAAACACAATTACTTCAATCGTAATTGTTGCTTAATATTTGGTTCGTCTGCTTTGTGTACTAAAGTAGTATGCGTTAATTTAAGTTTTCTCTTTTTCGACTTTTTTGTCAAGATGTGACTTTTAAACGCATGCTTACGTTTTAATTTACCAGAACCAGTAAGTTTAAAACGCTTTTTAGCACTCGACTTTGTTTTCATTTTAGGCATTTGATCCTCTTTTTAATTACCAACTTTTATTTTTTATCTTTGATTGGAGTCATTAACATTATCATTCGTTTACCCTCCAATTTAGGCATTTGTTCAACTTTTCCAAGATGTTCTAAATCTTGCGCTAATCGGAGCAAAAGAATTTGACCTTGGTCTTTAAATACAATTGAACGTCCTTTAAAGAAAACAAAAGCTTTTAACTTTGCTCCATCTTTCAAAAACTTTTCTGCATTTTTCTTCTTAAACTCATAATCATGATCATCTGTATTAGGACCAAACCTAATTTCTTTAATCACTACTTTTTGAGCATTAGCTTTAATTGCTTTTTCTCGTTTCTTTTGTTCATAAAGAAACTTTTTATAATCCATCACCTTAGCTACTGGTGGTTCTGCTTTAGGAGATATTACTACTAAATCAAGTCCTTGTTCTTCTGCAACTTTCAAACACTCTTTAGTAGGGTATACCCCCATTTCCACATTATCACCTACCAATCTTAGCTTAGGTGCTTTAATCTTGTCATTAATTCTGTGTTGATCCTCCTTTACTGTTCTTGGAGAATGTTTTTTACGTCTTCTTATAGCTATGGCTCTATGTTTTTAAAATTAAACTTTAAATTTATTTAAAGATGAATTTACTTCATCATTAATCATTTTTCCAAATTCTTCAACAGACATATTTCCTAAGTCCTCTCCACCATGCTTTCTAACTGATACAGTATTGGTTTCAACTTCTTTTTCACCAACAATAAGCATGTAAG
The DNA here is from genome assembly GCA_003564185.1 of Flavobacteriaceae bacterium. Lineage (GTDB taxonomy): Bacteria > Bacteroidota > Bacteroidia > Flavobacteriales > Flavobacteriaceae > Psychroflexus. The sequence continues at coordinate 8,925 of PXFS01000166.1, read as the reverse complement.
GAATCTTATTCATTTCTGCTTCACGAATCTTTTTTCCCATAGTTTCACTTCTATGGTCAATCGCGGTGCGAATTTCGTTATTTTTAAGCGAACTTAAAACTTTTTTAGAATAATTTTCATATTTCTCACTGATTGATAATAAAATAGCTTGTTCAGGTATCAACCAAAGTGGAAAATTACCCCCAGTATGTTCTAGTAATATCGCAACAAAACGCTCTAGGCTTCCAAATGGCGCACGGTGAATCATGATAGGCCTATGCATTTCATTATCACTTCCTTTGTATTCCAATTCAAAGCGTTCTGGTAAGTTGTAATCTACTTGAATAGTTCCTAACTGCCAGCTTCTACCCAAAGCATCTTTAACCATGAAGTCTAATTTAGGTCCATAAAAGGCCGCCTCTCCAGTTTCTACTTTGTAGTTAAGACCTTTTTCTTTGGCGGCGTTGATAATAGCCTCTTCTGCTTTGATCCAATTCTCCTCGTTCCCAATATATTTTTCTGTGTTTTCAGTGTCTCTTACAGAAACCTGAGCAGTGAAATCACCAAATCCTAATGAATTAAAAACATATAAGACTAAATCAATGACTTTTTTAAATTCCTCATTTAATTGCTCTGGTGTGCAAAAAATATGGGCATCGTCTTGAGTAAATCCTCTTACCCTAGTTAAGCCATGTAGCTCACCGCTTTGTTCGTATCTATAAACAGTACCAAATTCGGCAAACCTAACAGGGAGTTCTTTATAACTCCAAGGCTGTGATTTATAGATTTCACAATGATGCGGACAATTCATAGGTTTTAGTAAGAATTCTTCTCCTTCAGCAGGCGTATTTATGGGTTGAAAACTATCCTCACCGTATTTTTCGTAATGACCAGAACAAACATATAAATCTTTGTTTCCAATATGAGGAGTAACCACAGGATCATATCCAGCTTCTCGTTGAGCATCCCGCATGAATGCCTCAAGACGTTCTCTCAACAGAGCTCCTTTAGGCAACCAAAGCGGTAGCCCTTGACCAACACGTTGTGAAAAAGTAAATAATTTTAATTCTTTACCGAGTTTCCTATGGTCTCTTTTTTTAGCTTCTTCTAGAAGTTCTAAGTATTCCTTTAGCATTTTTTGCTTCGGAAAAGAAATACCATATACCCTTGTTAATTGCGTATTGTTTTCATCACCACGCCAGTAAGCTCCAGCAACACTCATTAATTTTACTGCTTTTATAAAGCCTGTGTTGGGGATGTGCCCACCTCTACATAAGTCGGTAAAGTCATCATGATCACAAAAAGTAATCTCTCCATCTTGCAGGTTTTCAATCAGTTCTACCTTGTACGGATTATTTCTTTCTTTGTAGTAAGCTAGCGCTTCTTTTTTACTCACTTCGCGTAAGTTAAATTCATGCTTCCCACGCGCTAACTCGAGCATTTTCTTTTCTATTTTTCCAAAATCAGATTCAGAAATCTTTTGCCCCTCAGGGTCAATATCGTAGTAAAATCCATTTTCAACAGCGGGTCCAATGGTTAATTTTACCCCTGGAAATAGCTTTAAAATGGCTTGGGCCATCAAGTGAGCCGAACTATGCCAAAAAGCTTTCTTACCTGCATCATCATTAAATGTAAGTAAAACTAAACTACCATCAGTGGTAAGCGGCGTAGAGGTTTCAACAGTGGCATTATTAAACGTAGCAGAAATAACATTTCTTGCTAATCCTGCACTTATGCTTAGTGCTACATCCATAGGAGTTACACCAGATTCAAACTCTTTAACACTACCGTCTGGTAAAGTAATTTTAATCATCGTATTATGCTATTGAAAAAATTTCGGCAAAGGTACTTATATATTCTCATCTAACCATGCCTTGTGAGTGGCTAATTTTATTTACTGTGCTAAATCAAAAAGTTGTACTTCTTTCAATTCTTCAGGAAGCTGAATTTCATATTCACCAGCTGAATAATACTTGATTCTGGAAACCTTAACTTCACCAAAGCTTTCTTCTAAGTTATTAGTTTTATTGGGTTCAAAAACTTTCCAAGTTAGCGATACTGGAATTCTATTAACAGTTATGTATCGATCAAAATAAAAAAGCGTTTCTTGTTCTGTTAAATTGAAATTCATGACCAAGGCTTTAAGCATGTCTGTTCGTGAATCAGTCCAGCTCACTACATGTTTTGGAGCCCATCTGAAATCAGTATTTAATTCGTCTATCTCAAATTCTTTAAATTTAGCTTCAAATGCTTCTTTTTCATCGATTTCACCAAAACGAGCATCTTCATTGTAAATCTGACTAAAAGCTCCAAAAATAAAAGCTAAATCAAGATAATTTTTTGCTAAGTCACCAGTTAGTGTAGAAGTTTCAGGACTTAATAAATCTTCACCAATCCAATAAAAATCACCATGTTTTTTACTTGAAAATTGAATTTGAGAGAAATTGGTGGCTTTTACAATTTTTACTTCATCTTTAAAATCAGCAAACTGTATGTCTAATTCAAAGCCCACAAAAGCCTCCTCTTGGTAGTTTTTAGCTTTATGAATCTCAGAAATATGAGCAGCATAACGTTGTTCTTTTGAGGTTCTTTTGTTGACTTGATTTTGCTGAGCTTGTTTATCCTGAGCATCCTCTTTTTGTTGATTTTTATTCTCTTTACACCCTACAAAAAGAAAAGAACAGAGGATAGTCATAAAGAAGTAGTTAAAAACAGAATTATGATTCATCTTTATAAATTTTTATTCGTAAAAATAGATAAATTATTGAAGTTTATACGCAACTGAATGAGAGAAGTTGAATGGGAGAAAATTTTTGAGGTGACCAAATTCATTCAAATGTATGTTATAGTTGCTTTTAAGAGCCCATTAAAGCAGTAAAGTTTAAATTTTTTTTAAGCGGTTTAATTTTTTGTCGATACTCAATTAAGATTCGCTTTCAATTTCGTTAAGCAATTCATCAAAAGCCATTTCAACTAACTTTTTCTGATTTTCTTCAATACTTATTTCCTTGAGTTTTTTCTCAAATACTTCTTTAGCATGAAGTTCATCAAGATGCTGAGATTTTAAACTAAAATCGCCTAACTTCTTTTGAACCTCTTTAAAATATATCCGATGCTTAACAATCTCAATGTGAGGAACACCAAAATCTTCAATGAGTTGATTTAAAACAAAAGTAATGTGGGGGTCAAAATTGTCTTCTATCAATTCTATCTCCACAAGATCAGTTAAATTTGAAGTCGATGACAAACTTTGTAATTCCAATTTAACCTTTGCTAGGTTCCCTTTAATTTTCTTTAATTTTCTAAAACTTGGAATTGGAATGGAAAGAGGTTCAAAACTCTTTGATGTATCAATTACCAAAACTCTTTTCTGGTCTTTTCTTTCACTAAACGAAAGTTGTATTGGAGAACCGCTATAATAAATTGGAATAGGAGACTTGACTTGTTGGGGTTGATGTATATGTCCCAGGGCAATATAGCTAAAGTAATTTCCAAATTGGTTGGCTTCAATTCCTGCAAGGTTTCCAATTTGGATATCTCTTTCACTCTCGGAAGTTGAGACTCCTTTGGCAAATAAATGCCCCATTGCGATACTGGGGATTCCTGGGTATTTTTTTTCTGCTAATTCTGCTAGTTGACAAAAATGATAAGCAATTCCTTCTCTAACTCGCTCTACTCGTTCTTGATAATTTTCAGCCAATTCAAGTCCTGGTAAATCTGAGCTTCGCAAATATGGAACTGCAGCAATTACCACTTTAATTTCTCCCTGTTTATTTGTTAAAGGAATAAGGGCATTTTCTGCTTCTTGTGGCATGCCTCCCAGAATATGAATGTTCATTTCTTGTAGTAATTCCCTAGGCGCGTTAAGCATGGAGGGCGAATCATGATTTCCCCCAATAATAATTAGTTTTATGTCAAGCGATTTCAACCGAAGTAAACTGTGGTAGTATTGCTTTTTAGCTTCGTGAGAAGGGTTGGCTAAATCAAATACATCTCCTGAAATCAACACTGCATCAATTTCGTTTTCTTGAATACAATCAACTAACCAGCCAATAAAAAGTTCAAAATCTGCGGCTAAGTCTTTTTTATGTAATTTTTTCCCAATGTGCCAATCGGCTGTATGAAGAATTTTCATGCGTATAATTTGAAGCTAATTTAAGCATATGATGATGAATACTGTAAAAAAAATAAAGAGTTTTAAGTGATTTTTGATTTAGAACGGGACATCATCGTCATTTGGTGGAGTATTTGGTTCTCCAAAAACTTCATTAGCGTCGGGGAATGGCGAGGAATCATCATCATTAATGGAGGAGCCAATTTCAAATGTACTGTCAAAAGTATCCAAGTTATCGAAACGACCTAGATGACCAATAAATTTAAGTCGGATATTATCCAACCCACCGTTACGGTGTTTGGCTACAATAAATTCTCCTTGACCTTCGGTAGGGCTACCTTCTTCGTCATCCCATTCTTGAATATCGTAATATTCAGGTCGGTAAATAAAGGATACAATATCAGCATCCTGCTCAATAGCACCAGATTCACGTAAATCACTAAGTAGCGGTCTTTTTGTTCCGCCTCGAGTTTCTACAGCACGTGATAACTGAGAGAGCGCAATTACAGGGACATTTAATTCTTTTGCTAGTGCTTTTAGGTTTCTTGAAATTGAAGAAATTTCTTGCTCTCTATTTCCTGTTTTATTGCTTCCACCACCCGTCATTAATTGCAAGTAATCAATCACAATCAATTGAATACCATACTGAGAGGAAAGTCGTCTTGCTTTGGCACGCAAATCAAAAATAGACAGGGAAGGGGTGTCATCAATATAAAGGGGAGCTTGTTCAAGGGCTTTTACTTTTACATTCAATTGCTCCCATTCGTGTTTTTCTAAATTACCCGTTCTAAGTTTTTCTGAAGAAAGTCCAGTTTCAGAAGAGATTAAACGAGTAATTAACTGTACCGAAGACATTTCTAAAGAGAAAAAAGCAACAGGGATGTTGTGTCCCACGGCAATATTTCTAGCCATGGATAAAGTAAGTGCTGTTTTACCCATACCAGGTCTTGCAGCTACAATAATCAAATCGGATGGTTGCCAACCTGAAGTCAATTCATCTAATTTATCAAATCCTGATGGAATTCCACTTAAACCTTCTTTATTTGATATTTCTTCAATTTGCTTAAGTGCTTGTGTAACTAAAGATTGAGCTGTTTCTGAAGATTTTTTAATATTACCTTGAGTCACTTCATACAATTTGGATTCTGCATGGTCAAGCAAGTCAAAAACATCGGTTCCTTCATCGTAAGCCTCTTCAATTATTTCATTTGAAATTTTAATCAAACTCCGTTGAATATATTTTTGAAGTATAATCCTACAATGAAATTCAATATGAGCGGAACTTGAAACTTTTTGGGTAAGTTGGATCAAATAATATTCTCCTCCTATTCGTTCAAGTTTTTTTTCTTTTTTTAATTGAGCTGCAACTGTTAATAAGTCAATAGGTTGACCGTCTTGAAACAAAAAATGAATTGCCTCAAAAATATCTTTATGGTGATCTTTATAAAACGCATCTGGGCTTAAAATATCAATTGCTTCATCAATACCTTTTTTATCAATCATCATTGCGCCAAGAACAACTTCCTCAATATCAACAGCTTGAGGAGGTAATTTTCCTTTTTGCAGGTTAATGACGTTCCCTTTATTAGAAGTAGTTTTTACTAAAGATTCTTGTCTTTCCATGGGGGCGAAGATATAAATATGACTTCAATTTGAGTGTTAAATTAGCATACAACCTTATTCACATTAGCTGTTAATTTCATGTTTATAACACATTAATAACCTGTTTATTATAAGTGAATAAATAATCCCGTTGCAAGCTTTTGAAACCTGTGTTTGTGAGTTTTAAAGTGATAGGAGTTTATTCGTTGTAGACGCCCATTTCGGTAAATTTTTCCATTCTTTGGTTAACAAGTTCTTTGGGCGAAAGCGCTTTTAATTCTTCGTAAGTTTTAGTAATTGTTTTACTCACTGTATCAAATGTTTTTTCCCGATCAGAATGTGCTCCACCAATAGGCTCTTTTATGATTTTGTCTATCAGTTTCTGTTTCTTCATGTCTTTAGCCGTTAATTTCAGGGCATCGGCAGCAATTTGTTTTTGCTCCCAACTTCTCCATAAGATGGAAGAACAAGATTCTGGAGAAATCACAGAATACCATGTATTTTCTAACATAAATACACGATCTCCAACACCAATTCCTAAAGCACCACCACTAGCTCCTTCACCAATAATCATAACTATGATGGGCACTTTAACGCGAGACATTTCATAAATATTTCTTGCAATAGCTTCTCCTTGTCCACGCTCCTCAGCTTCTAATCCGGGAAATGCACCTGGAGTATCAATCAAAGTGACTATAGGAATACCAAATTTTTCAGCAGACTTCATCAAGCGAATAGCCTTTCTGTAGCCTTCTGGACTAGCCATACCAAAATTTCGGTACTGGCGAGTTTTGGTATTGAACCCCTTTTGTTGGCCAATAAACATATAACTTTGATTTCCAATTTTACCAAGACCACCTACCATAGCTTTATCGTCTCCAAAATTTCTATCCCCGTGAAGTTCTAAGAAAGTATCCCCACATAAGGCCTTGATATAATCCATTGTATAAGGACGGTTGGGGTGTCTAGACATTTGAACGCGCTGCCATGGAGTAAGATTTCCGTATATTTCTTTGCGTTTTTGTTCTATTTTTTCATGAATTTGTTGGCAAGTTTCACTTACATCTACATCACTATCTTCACCTAACTTGCAAGCTTTATCATATTGCTCTTGCAATTCTTTTAAAGGTAATTCAAATTCTAAATATTCCATTTTATACTAGGGGTTTACTATAAATGAACTTACAAATATAAAAGTTAGATTTTAAGTTTTTGTAAAAAGGCCATTTAATTTTTATATTTTTATTTTGGAATTTATCTTTTTGATAGTTAGTTATTTGAAGCAAAAACCCGCTTTTCGTTTCAATTCCGCCACCAAAAATTAGCATTTGTAACGTCATTCAAGAGCTTCCTGTCGGTCGCTTTTCATTCCTACAATTGCTAATTTTTGGTTTTGCGGGATTTTCACTACAATCGGGGCTAGGCATTCGGATTTACCTGAATACTTTGCAAAAAAAACCATCAATTGCAAAAGCGATTGATGGTTGTTAGAATTGGTAACTAAATTACTAAGCTCTTATCGGTTGATTCATGATTAAATCGATATATTGATTAATCTTATTTTTTAATTCTTTTCTGTGGGATATAAAATCTAAAAACCCATGTTCTTTCAAAAACTCAGCCGATTGAAAACCTTCAGGTAAGTCTTTACCAGTAGTGTCTTTTACCACTCGTGGACCAGCAAAACCAATCAATGCACCAGGTTCAGCAATATTGATATCTCCTAGCATGGCGAAAGAGGCGGTTGTGCCTCCCGTAGTGGGGTCTGTACAAAGCGAAATATAAGGCAATTTAGCATCTGACAACTGAGACAATTTTACGGAAGTTTTAGCCAACTGCATTAAAGAAAAGGCTGCTTCCATCATTCTTGCCCCCCCAGATTTGGAAATAATCACTAATGGAAGTTTATGTTTTATAGCGTAATCAACAGCTCTGCAGATTTTCTCTCCAACAACAGAACCCATAGAACCACCTATAAAGGCAAAATCCATTGCTGCAACCACTAATTTGTTGCCTTTAGATTTTCCAACACCAATACGAATGGCATCTTTTAAGTCGGTTTTCTTTTGCACCTGCTTCAATCGGTCTTTATACTTTTTTGTATCTTCAAATTTGAGTGGATCTTTAGAAGTTAAATTCTTTTCAATCTCCGTAAACTTACCATCATCAAAAAGGATTTCAAAATATTCTTTACTACCAATTCTTACATGGTAATCATCTTCTGGACTAACATAAAAGTTTTTTGCTAATTGTTCAGAATCAATAACTTTCCCGGTTGGGGATTTGTACCACAAGCCTTTGGGTGTGTCTTTTTTCTCTTCGGTGGTAGTTTGAATACCTTTTTTCTTACGCTTGAACCAAGCCATATTTTCTTCTTATTTAAAAAAATTTATACTAAAGGGTGTTCATATTATTTAAATCTTCAAAAGCTTGCTTTAACCTTGCTTTAAAAGTCATCTCACCCTCTCTAAGCCATTTTCTTGGATCGTAATATTTTTTGTTAGGAACATCATCACCCTCAGGATTACCAATTTGAGTATTTAAGTAATCAATTTTACTGGTCATATAGTCCCTAATTCCTTCATTAAAGGCATACTGTAAATCCGTATCAATATTCATTTTAATTACTCCATAGCCAATAGATTCTTTGATTTCTTCATTAGACGAACCACTTCCTCCATGAAAAACAAAATCAATGTGGTTGTGGCCTACACCGTATTTTTTAGCTATATATGCCTGAGAATCTTTTAAAATAGTAGGGGTTAATTTCACATTACCTGGCTTGTAAACACCATGTACATTTCCAAAGGCTGCTGCTATGGTAAATTGGTCACTTACCTTACTTAATTCTTCATAAGCATAAGCTACTTCCTCTGGCTGTGTGTAAAGCTTTGATACGTCTACGTCTGTATTATCTACTCCATCTTCTTCTCCGCCAGTAACGCCAAGTTCTATTTCTAGGGTCATACCCATTTTAGACATGCGCTCTAAATAGGTTTTACAAATTTCAATATTTTCTTCTAAGGGCTCCTCAGATAAATCTATCATATGAGAGCTATATAACGATTTTCCGTGAGTTTTATAAAATTCTTCTCCTGCATCTAATAAACCATCAATCCAAGGCAATAATTTTTTAGCACAGTGGTCGGTATGTAAAATTACAGTTACACCATAGGCTTCTGCAAGTTCATGAACATGCTTAGCTCCAGATACGGCACCTAAAATGGCTG
>PXFS01000121.1 GCA_003564185.1 Flavobacteriaceae bacterium | reverse complement strand
AGTCCGAAGTAAGAACTGAAATTAGCGAAGCTCCAAAAGTTAAAGATGATAAATCCAACTTAATAGAAGAAAAAAAAACTCAACAACCCCTAAATACCAGCTCAGATAAACCTGCTTTTGCCAATCCTGTGGAAGCGTATATTTGGGAGTATGCTGGCGTAGCTCAAGAAGAAATGAAATTATATGGAATTCCTGCAAGTATCAAGATGGCACAGGGAATTTTGGAATCGGGATCGGCTAATGGCAATTTAGCACAGCGCTCTAACAATCACTTTGGAATCAAGTGTTCAGATTGGGAAGGCGAACGCGTTTATCACGATGATGATGAGTTACAAGAATGTTTCAGAAAATACGTTGATCCAAAATATTCGTTTAGAGATCATTCGCTTTTTCTTTATGAACGACCTAGGTATGCTTTTTTATTTGATTATGAAATTACAGATTACAAAGCTTGGGCAAATGGCTTACGAAGAGCAGGTTATGCTACCGATAAAAAATATCCAGATAAATTAATTAGCTTAATTGAGCGTTTTAAATTGTATGAATTAGACCAGGAAGTAGTGGATGGCACTCCTCCAACCCATTTTCCTAAACCTGCCAATCGTGTGAATTACGAAAACCAAACACATGTTGTTCAAAAAGGAGATACCTTGTATAAAATTGCTACTAAATACAATTTAACGGTTGAAGAACTTAAAAAATTAAATGGTTTACGTTCTGATAATTTAAGTATTGGACAAGAATTGATATTAAAAACTAAGAATTAGATTTTATGATTTATAAAAGAAGTAGTGCACTTTTTAAGGAGGCACAAAAATACATACCCGGAGGAGTAAATTCGCCCGTAAGAGCTTTTAATGCTGTTGGTGGCGAACCCATCTATGTAAAAGAAGCCAAAGGCGCTTATTTATACGACGAAGATGGTAACAAATTAATTGATTACATTGCTTCTTGGGGACCCATGATTTTAGGCCATGCCTATCAACCCGTTGTAGATGCCGTTATTGAAAAAACAAAAAAAGGAACTTCCTATGGAATTCCTACTGAAATAGAAACACAAATTGCCAAGTTAGCCGTTGAAATGGTGCCTGGTATTGATAAAATTAGGTTTGTAAACAGTGGAACTGAAGCTTGTATGAGTGCAGTCCGCTTAGCACGTGGCTTTACAGGAAAAGATAAAATTATCAAATTTGCAGGATGTTACCATGGTCACTCCGACTCCTTTTTAATTCAAGCGGGAAGTGGTGCAGTAACTTTTGGCGCTCCCAATAGCCCTGGCGTAACAAAAGGAACGGCAAAAGATACTTTATTAGCCAATTATAATGACTTGGAAGGTGTAAAAAAACTTGTTGAAGCCAATGAAGGTGAAATAGCTTGTATTATTATTGAGCCTGTTCCAGGAAACATGGGATGTATTATTCCTAAAGAAGGCTTTTTAGAAGGTTTAAGAGAACTTTGTAATCAGCATGATATTTTATTGATTTTTGACGAAGTAATGACAGGCTTTCGACTAGCTAAAGGAGGGGTTCAAGAATTATTAGGCGTGCAAGCTGATTTAGTTACTTTTGGAAAAGTAGTTGGTGGTGGTTTACCCGTGGGTGCTTTTGCTGCCCGAAAAGAAATTATGAGTCATTTAGCTCCAGAAGGCCCCGTTTACCAAGCCGGTACTTTAAGTGGAAATCCCTTAGCCATGGCGGCAGGTTTAGCTATGCTTCAATCCTTAAACGAAAACGACGAAGTTTTTACAAGCCTTGCTGATAAAACCAAGTACTTGCATGAAGGCATTGCAAAAGTTTTGGTTAAACATGAGATTCCACATACCATTAACAGAATGGGGTCTATGGTATCTGTTCACTTTAATGAAGCTCCTGTAGTAGATTTTGATACGGCTGCAGCGGCTAATAACGAAACCTTTAAAAAATACTTTCACGGCATGTTGAAGCGTGGTGTTTACCTCCCTCCTAGTGCATTTGAAAGCTATTTCTTAAACGATGCTTTAAGCTACGAAGATTTAGATTTCACAATTCAGGCATTGAATGATTTAGCACCTGAATTAAGAGAATAATCATTTTTGTAAAGTTTAGATAGCACAAATGCGAAGTTGATCAACTTCGCATTATTTTTATCTTACACCAGCTTCTTGAACTTTCTCTTTATCTAAATCATTAATAGCAGATTTCAGAATAAAGAAACCAATTGTTCCTGCAACAAACGAAGCTGCTATAACGCCTAACTTGGCTTGAGTTGCATAATCTGGGTTTTCAAAAGCAAGCGAAGTAATAAACAAACTCATAGTAAAACCAATAGCCGCTAAAAAGGAAACTCCAAGTATCATTTTAAAATTTAAACTCTTCGGAATTTCAAATAACTTCAGCTTACTAAATAAATAAACAAAACCTACAATACCAATTACTTTTCCAATTATAAGACCAAAAGCAACACCCATAGCTACACTTCCAGAGAGGACTTCTAAAAAATTATCCTCAATTCGAACTCCTGCATTGGCAAGGGCAAATATGGGCATAACTACAAAAGCCACCAATGGATGCATTTTATGTTCTAAACGCTGTAAAGGAGAAATAGCTTCTTCTGTTGTCAGGTTAATTTGATTGTAAACACGTTCTTCACTAGGAGTTAAAATACTATCGTGAGAAGTGGATTTTGTTTTTTTAAGCTGACTGGCAAATAAGTTAATTTTCTTCAGATAACTAGCTTTGTTTAATTCAACAGAGGCAGGAATAGTAAAAGCGGCTAAAACGGCAGCAATTGTTGCGTGTACACCGCTCATTAAAAAGGCTAGCCACACACCTCCAATCCCAATAATTCCGTAAAACAAGGGGCTTCTAATTCCCAATCTATTGGATAAAAGCATAATACTAAGAAAAAAACCACCTAACATCAGACTCACAAAAGAAAGGCTTTCAGTATAAAAAAAAGCAATTACGGAAACAGCTCCAACATCATCTATAATAGCTAAAGCGGTGAGAAATACTTTTAAAGTAGTAGGTACTTTATCACCTAACAAAAAAATCACACCCAAAGCAAAAGCAATATCGGTAGCCATTGGGATTCCCCAGCCATTTAAAGCATCTAAAGAAGCATCTTTATTAAAAAGATAAAAGATTAAAGCAGGTAATAACATTCCTCCAATAGCAGCTACAATAGACATTAAAGCATCTTTAGGACGCGCTAATTCTCCGGCCACCAATTCTCTTTTAAGCTCTAAACCAACCACAAAGAAAAAAAGTGACATAAGTCCATCATCAACCCAGTGCAGCAAAGAATTATCTACAGTAAAACTCCCAAAATTAAATGAGACTCGTGTCTGCCAAAAAGCATCAAACCCCTCATGCCAAGGGCTATTGGCTATAATAAGGGAAAGAAAAGCCATAAAAAAAAGCAAGATTCCACTTGAGGTGGATTTTTGCATAAATTTATTCAACGGATTAATGAACCAGGTATCAAGCGCTCGATGTGGCATAGATTATTTTTCTTTAAAATTACTAAAAAATAATTAGTCGTTCAAATTGCCCTCACTAAATCCCTTTTTTAAGGGCGAAGGATAATAACCTGAGTTCGATTATTCTCACTTT
>PXFS01000110.1 GCA_003564185.1 Flavobacteriaceae bacterium | reverse complement strand
TTGGGTGTAGGATGTGGTGGTGGTTACATCGAAGTTACCTGTGCCGGTAGCTGTATTCGCTGATTGCGTATAGGTAGCGCTGCTAATTGTAACGCTGCCGTTTGAGGTAGTCAGCTCGCCGGCTTGCGTGTAAGCGGAGGATGCGGTTACATTAAAGACTCCGCCATTTGTTACCACATTAACATTTTGTGTGTAATCATCAGTACCAATTACCGTGAGGTTTCCGCCGTTGGTATTAACCGCTCCGCCCAGCGTGAGTGAGGAAGAACCCGCATCATCGAGGTTAGTGGTTAGATTCAGCGTTAGCGGATGATCGGCAGCAGAGAGTAAGGCCAAGGCAATGTCGCGACCGGCTTCGAAACCGAGCGTTCTTGCAGCATCAAGCGCGGCCGAAATTGCTTCCGTTTGCGTAATGCTTCCGCCGACACGGATTTCTAAATCAGCCGCAAGAAGGGCATCTCTCACATCGTCCGCATTTACGTTACAATCATCATACGGGAAGACTTCATCATTTTCTATAAAACAGCTGCGATCGGTTTCGGCGCTACCAATAGTCAGGTCTCTGACATCAAGCACGATGGTATTTTCACTTGCGGGCGCGCTTGTGCCAAGGCGGGTGATAAAACCGGCCGTATGTAGCGTACCAACAAGCCTTCTCGACAGGAGATCATACTCCAGGTTATCGCCAACGGTGAAGGAGAATTCACCACCGGTTATATTCTCAACTTTCGGAAGTTCAGCGAACGACTCCTCCACCGGGATAGCTCGTACATCAACCCCGCTCACCGCATTGTTATCAGCATCCTCTACTATTCCTTCAAGAACAGCCGTGCCGGGCAGCGGACTCTGCGTGTTGTTGCTCAGATACGGATAGCTAATGCCGACTTCAAGATTCCAAATGTCAGATCCTGTTTCAGATATATCCCAGGTGTTTTCGCTGAACGTTGACAGCGTACGCATTTCGACCGGCGTTTTGCTGGTGCCGATGTCGGATGAATCGTTATCCAGAGCATCTTTATCCCAGAAGGAGTTTTCGACGGTTCCGGCGTTTGTTCCCACAAGGGCTGTTCCTGTGGTGAGAAGGCCGGGTTCGCTGCCGCCGGACAGACCTGAAATCTCATTACCGCCCCTGAGGTTCGCGTCTGAAGCGCGTGTTGCGCGTTCTTCAGCCCCGAATGCCGCCGTGCCCCTGCCGAGCATACCGGTAGTAAACTCGGTTGTTCCGCGATAGAATGAGGCGTAGGTACGATCTATGACAGCGCCGCTCTGGTTTTCACCCGCTAAGGTGCCCACGCTTGTTTCTGTGGCGGTAACATGACCAATAGCATAGCTGTCGGTAATGCTGCCGGCATTACTGCCGACCAATCCGCCGACCTTGCTGTTGCCCGTTACTTCACCGGCCATATAGCTTTCGGTTACCGATCCGGCCGCAAGCGTACCAATGAGCGCTCCCGCACCGTCCTTACCTTTTACGGCTGCATCAACAAGCGCCGCGCGATGAATTACCGCCGAGCTGTGGTTTACATAGCCGAATAAGCCCGTATGATCCTCCGTTCCACGATCTATGAACAGGTTTTGGATTTCATAGATACCGCCGTTAAAATTACCGGTAAACGGCAGAGCAACTGTACCAATCGGCTCCCAGCCGGCACCGTCGTTATGGAATGCACCCGACTCAGCAAAATCAGCCTCCGCAAATACTACGTTCTGCGTCTGCTCAAAAAATCCGACAATCGCGTCAAGGTCCGCATTCTTATGGAATCGTACGCTGTTGAGCTGCTGCGCATTTGTGATTTGCAGTGCATTATTTGCATCACTGCCATCACCATCCTCGAACAAGGTTCGCGTTGTGGCCACCGAGGGCTGCCCCGGTCCCACATCGTTGATTGCACGAATGCGCACGGTTTGGGTGCTGCCTTTAGCCAGGCTTGAAACCGTAAGTGGACTTGAGGTGTCAGCACCGCCATGATCATTGCGATCATTCCACGTATCTGTCACCACCTCAAACTGATAATTTGTGATATCCGAGCCACCGTCAGATTCAGGCGCATCAAAGTACACCTTCAGCTGATCTGAAAACGGCACAACCGCCAGAATTTCGGGCGCTCCGGCTACGGTCTGCCTCAGGATGGCAAAGAAGCCGCTTGCAGGGACCTCTATCTCACCCTCACCTGTCCCGAAATTAGTTGTAAAATCTGAATCAGGAAAAATATCATTCGGAGTACCCTGATCAAGCACATCATCTAACCGCAAGCTTCCGCGTAGTGAACCTGCGTAGAAGAATGCGCGTCCGTCGTCACCGGTTGACATAGTTGGAGCGGGGTCAGCGAAAATGATTTCCCCGCCCGTTGGATCACCGGCATCGCGACTAATGCCCGCGCCGAGTATAAGCGCGGAGGTGCCGGTATCATCGGTGGTGATATTCTCATTCACCAGAAGATCTTTTTCCGAGAGAATGCGGATTTCACCAGTGGCGAAAATGAGTCCGAGGATGAGGTCTTCACCGTTTCTTATATCAATGCTTTCAACAGGAACAGAATCTGTACCAATAAGCAGGGTTTCGATGTTGTTGGCGGCATCGGTAAGCGTAATAGCTGCTCCAGCGCCCTGAATGCTGAATTCCTGACCGGTGCTCGTAATAGCTCCCGTTTGGGTGACAGAACCGGTTGTTTCGTAGGTGACATCGTAACCGAAGGCGATGGCTCCGGTTGTTATGCCGCCTGTATGGTCGGCAGAGCCGATGAAGAGTCTTGTCAAATCCTTATCAACAAACTCTTCAATAAAGTCCTTTGAGAGGAACAGAGTACCGGATGTACCTGCATTCACAGAAATGGGCTGAGCTACATTTCGTGTGCTCACGCGCAAGTTATCCGTCGTAATTATCTCAACGCCTGTCGTACCACCGGTGTAATCGATGGTATCAAACAGTAACGTAACGGCTCCCGTACCGGCATTGAGTTTAATATTATCGTTTGTTTTGAACTCGTCTGCGGTAAGTTCAAGCGTTCCGTTTGCGGTCAGGATTTCGCTTGACTCGCTTAGCGCAATAGAGGAGCTGCTTGTGATAGCCAAATTACCGCCAGCGGTTTCAATATTATCCCCGCCAGCGAGCGTAAACGCGTCTGAGGTTGAGGTAAAGGCTCCGCCCGCGGTGCTGATCACCCCGGAGAGTGAGGTACTGCCGGTATCGGTAATATTTATAGCCCCGCCGTTTGAACGCAGCTCTCCGCCCGTTTTAGTTAGGCCGTTGGCATTTATGGTAATCGTTTGATTATTTGAAACTAAATCTGTGCCCGTAAACGTGGCTGCTCCGGTAGTTCCGAGCGTCAGCGTTCCGGTTTGGCTATTTACAAATGATGTATTCCCAAATGATAGCGCACCGGAGCCGGCGTTAATGTTAACGTTCCCCGAACCGGCGGCCGTAATCTTGCCATCCTCACCAAATGAGATGCCGTTTCCTGACAGACTGAGGTTGGCCCCGTCATTTTGAACGGTAACATTATCCCCAAACGTGGCTGCTCCGGTAGTTTCGAGCGTCAGCGTACCGGTTTCACTATCGACTACTGAAGTATCACCAATGTTAAGCGCGCCCGTGCCGGCG
>PXFS01000031.1 GCA_003564185.1 Flavobacteriaceae bacterium | reverse complement strand
TGTTTTTACTCTCTACAGGATTTGAAGCTTCTTCTATAAATAAAACTAAAGTTTGATTGGTGGGTACGTCTCTATAGATACTTTGCTTTTTATTAGGCCACTTGACCTTAAGGCTATCAATTGTTGAAATTGATTTGAGCCCAAAATGTAAGGTTTTATCTACTGTACTTTTATAGCCCCTTACAGGTTGATTATAACGCACCATCATTGTATCTGAACTATAAAGACTTACCTGCGCACCAAAGGCATCTTTATTTGCTTCTTCCCCGTTTAATTTCACTTTTAAGAAATTAGCATTTAGAGAATCCTTCTCTCTAAGCGTGTTTTTGAGGATAGAAGCTGGTGCATCTATATTATTGATAACTAAATCTAAATCTCCATCATTATCTAAATCTACATAGGCGGCGCCGTTGGATAAGGTTTTTTCATTGAAACCCCATTCTGAAGACACCTTTTCAAATTGTAAATTGCCTTTGTTCTTGAAGGCATAATTTTCTACTTTAAGCGCTGGCCTTTGGTACAAACAGTCAATTACTGATTTTTTGGAATCTATTTCATTATTAGATGAAGAAGCCATTTTTTTTCTGAATTTCACAAAATCCATATCGTTGATATGTTTTCCGAAACCGTTGGAAATAAATATGTCATTCAAGCCATCGTTGTCAAAATCGGCAATTAAAGGAGCCCAGCTCCAATCGGTTTTATCTAATCCTGCGAGTTGACCGATTTCGCTAAAAGTACCGTTTCCATTATTGAGTTGAAGCGTATTTCTTATGTATTGATGCCCATAACCAAACTTTAAAGCGATTTGATACACGTCATGAGTAAAATGCTCCAAAGTCATTAGCTTGGTTTGTTTTATGTCTTCGGGTAACATATCCACGGTTAAAATATCTAAAAACCCATCATTATTGATGTCTGCCACATCATTTCCCATAGCAAACCGGCTGGTATGGCCAAAATAGTCTTGAGATTTTTCTTTGAATGTACCGTCCCTCTGGTTAATGTATAAAAAATCTCTCCCTATATAATCGTTGGAAACGTAAACATCCGGCCAATCGTCTTGATTTGCATCAATAATAGAAACACCAAGCCCAAAACCTTCAATGGTGATTCCTGCTTCATCAGAAACGTTGGTAAATACTGGATGATTTTGTTCGGAGTCAAAATCGTTTCTATACAGTCTGTCTGTATTAGGACTCTGTCCTTCATCAGAAATGGATCTTATAGTATTTGCAGATACACCAAAATCTCCATTATTGAGCAAGTACATATCTAAATCGCCGTCTAAGTCATAATCAAAAAAAATAGCCTGAATGCTTTTTCTTTGGTCAGCTAAACCATAAGCTTCAGCCGATTCAGTAAAAGTCAAATCACCATTGTTAATGTAAAGTAAATTGGTGAAGTCTCCTTCACTGCCAACACCTCCAACACTGATGTAAATATCATCATATCCATCTTGATTAATATCGATAATGCTTACCCCGGTACACCATTTTCCTTCGGTGTTAATTCCTGATGTTTTAGTAATATCTTCAAAATTTAGATTACCATGATTAATATATATTTTACTATTAACTTGGTTACCTGTAAAAATAAGATCTGGTAGCCCATCGTTATTAAAATCTCCTACACCTACTCCACCACCATTATAAAGATATTCGTATTCAAGAACATTTATACTATCATTTGTGACTAATGAGTTACTAAAGTGAATGCCAGATTCACTGCTTTCAATTGGAACAAAGAGATAATTTTTTTGTTCTTTTTCGCCACAGCTTTTCATCAAAAGAATTATTGATAAAATGATACAAAGCTTATAAATGCTCCTAAACAATTTCATATAAATAATTGAATATTAATCATTTGTAAATTATAAGTCAAACTTTAAAAACATATTTAAGTAAATGTATAAATTTATAATTTAATAACATTTAAGTGTTTCAATAATAATTCCTTTAAAGTGAACCATAAGAGTTATTATTAAAGCCATAAACCTGCTGATTACTCAACAGGTTTATAAAGGCTAATTTAAAAATATATTAGTATCCAGGGTTTTGATCTCCAGAGCTAATATTGAGATTAGTCCCTATTTCATTTTCAGGAATAGGAAATAATTCATGTATTCCTGGCTGAAAACCAAACTGAGATAAATGTTCTGCGGCCATACCCCATCTAACTAAATCAGGGAAACGTACTTGCTCTCCTGCAAGCTCCACTTTTCGTTCATGGACAACTGCCTCAAAAACTTCAGTTTGAGTTAGACCCGTTTCTAATAAAGGCATACCCACTCTATCTCTCACTTCATTGATGTATCCTATGGCAGCATTTTGATCATTCAGCTCATTAGCAGCTTCTGCCATCATAAGAAGTACATCTGCATATCTTATAATGCTATGGTTAATTCCAGATTGCATGTTCTCATTTTCTTGCTTGTAGTAGTTTTGATATTTTTTCCATCCTGCTGGACGACCAAGACTAATTTCATCAATAATCCCACCTGCGTATTCATCTCCTACAACATAGAAACAATGACCAAATCTTGGGTCTCCATCTTCATATTCCGCTCGTAAATCGTCTGATGGGTATACATTAAACCAGTCAAACATCCCATAATCTTGCCCTCTTACGCTAACCGCGTTAGGTCCAGCACCAGAAACGTCTGAAAACCAAAATTCTGCATTCCCTAAACTTGGTTGATATTGGACTTCAAAAATAGCCTCAATGCCATTAGGGTTAGCCTCAATAAAATTATCAAAATAATTAGGCTCTAATGTGTACTGACCGTACACTTCATTAAATGCATTTAAGGCTTGCTCATAATTTTCTTGATACAGATGTACTTTTCCTAAAAGTGCATAAGCCGCTCCGCTAGTAGCTCTTCCCGGCTCATCTGCTCCTGGAGCTAACAATTGTTGTGCCGCTTCTTCAAGGTCTAAAACAATTTGATTATAAATATCAATTGCTGGACTTCTTGGAAAACCTTCTCCATCTACTGGATTAGTTGTAAACAATGGTGCATCACCAAACCTTGTCACAATATGAAAGTAATAAAGTGCTCTTAAAAACTTAGCTTCACCTATATATTTATCCTTTAATTCATCCGAAAGAAGGGCACTTGGAATTTCGTTAATTCTTTCGCTATTTTCAATAACAAAATTTGCTTTGTTAATTCCCCTGTAAAAGCTATCCCAATAGTTAGTAACTAAAGCAGAACTTGCGTCAAAAGAAAAATCCAAGAAAATCCTTTTATCTTGTTCTAATTGTGGATTAGGCATGTTTTCCCCAGACATATTATCAAACATATAGAATAAGTTCCTACTATATGTACCTATAGTCTGTAGGTTAGCATAAGCTGCATTTACAGCAGATTCAACTTGCTCTCTATTTTCAAAAAATGTTTCTGGTGAAAGCTCATTTGGATTGACAAGATCTAAGTCATTGTCGCATGAATTAATCAAGACTAATCCAAATAGTAACAGTGTAATTGTGTGTATTCTTTTCATAGTATTAAATTTTAAAATGCTAATTGTAATCCTACTTGAACCGATTTAGGTTGAGGGTAGTTACCTCTATCAATACCTACTTCAAATCTTTGAGAATCAGGGTTTCCATCTATAGCTGGTATGCCTATCTCTGGGTCTAAACCAGAATAGTTAGTTAATGTTATCATATTTTGAGCACTTAAATAAACCCTAAACTTTGAAAATGCATCATTAAACATATTTTTTGGGAATGTATAACCTACAATTAAATTTCTTAATCTTACAAAAGAACCATCTTCAATGAAGCGATCTGAAGCTTGAGTGTTTTGGGGTGCACCTAAAGCCCTAGGAATAGTATTAGAAGTGCCAGGTCCTGTCCAGCGATCTAAAACACTTGTACTGGCATTAAAAAGTCTTGTCATTCCTTCTAAATGAAATAAGTTAGTGTTGTAAATATCGTTCCCATAAGAACCGTTTATAAATGCCGAAAAGTCAAAGTTTTTATATGTTGCATCAAAGTTAAACCCAAATGTAAAGTCTGGATAAGGGTTACCTATTTTTGTTTTATCTGCAGAGTTGATTTGTCCATCACCATTTCTATCTACAAATCTAATATCACCAGGTTGAACCGTGGTCTGACCAGGATTAGCCGTAAAGACCTGATCAATTTCTCCCTGATTTTGATAGATTCCATCAGTTTGTAAGCCGTAAAAGAAGAAAAGTGGTTGTCCTACTTCAATTCTAGATAAAGCCTCATTTTGGAAAACTCCTCCTTGAATGAAATCAGACTGACCTAATGAAATAACTTCATTTCTAGCAGTACCAATATTTAGATTTGCAGACCATTTAAATTCATTATCATAATTACTATATCCAAAATTAATTTCAAAACCATAAGTTTCTACTGAACCAACATTTTCTGTAATAAATGTATCATTAAATCCAGATGATAAAGGTAATGGTCTATTAATTAGAATGTCATTACTTGTGTTTTTGAAATATTCTAACGTAATATCAAATTTATTGTTTATTCCTATGTCTAAACCTATATTTCTCATTGTGGTTTCTTCCCATTTTAAATCAGGATTAGCTATTCCATTTGCTGTTGTACCAATTCCAGCAGCACCTGCAATAGGATAAATAAAATTGGAAATTAATGTAGAACTATAACGATAATCTCCGATATTGTCATTACCTGTAACACCAATACTACCTCTTAGTTTAAAATTGGTAAATGCTGTGTTGTCCATGAAATCTTCCTTGCTTAAATTCCAACCTGCAGAAACTGAAGGGAACCAGCCCCATCTATTGTTATCTCCAAATCTTGAAGAAGCATCTCTTCTTAAAGAAGCAGCTAATAAATATTTACGTTCATAGTTATAATTCACTCTCCCTAAATAACCTATCCTATTATATTCAGATGAAAAAGAGTTTAAATTTATTCCCTCTTGCGTCAATTGATTTAGTTCATTTGATATACTATTTTGACTGAATGCATTGATATTTTCAGTCTTTATACCTTGAATTTCATTCAAAAGTAAAAATTCTAAGTTATGACTGTCAGCATAAGTATCTGTATAAGTCAAGCTATTTGTATAGGTAAGAGACTGAAAAATACCAGTATTTTTAGTAATCTGAGCAAAATCAATTTGATTTGTTCCAGTTTCATCATCACTATATGCTGGGATAAAATTATTGTTTTGAAAATTTCTATAATCCAAGCCAACTTGTGTTCTGAAAGTAACCTTATCAGTAACTTCATATTCTGCAAACACACTACCAATCAAATTTATTGATTTGTTTTCTTGATCTCCAAGAGTTTGAGCTCTCACTGGGTTTTCTGCATCTTGTCCATCAATTGCACTACTTGGCCCTTGAAATCCTCCTAAATTATTTGGGTTACGAACTGGTAAGTATGGTGGTGCTTTAATAGCGTGTTCAATTAAAGACCTTCCTCCACTTGTTCGCTCTGGAGTTTGATTTTCAAAAGAGATTCCTAAGGTTTGACCTAATTTCAATTTATCAAAAGTGTAATCACTATTTGCCCTAAAATTAAAACGCTCATAATCAGTGCTTAAAATCACACCCTCTTGACCTAAGTATCCCCCAGAGATTCTATAATTACTGTTTTCATTACCGCCAGAAACACCTATATTGTAGTTCTGCATCAAACCAACTCTAAAAATTTCATCTTGCCAGTTGGTTTCATTGTTTATAAAATCAGCATACTGAGGATCTGTAAGTCTAGGAGGTAGTTCACCAATTTCACTTGCAAATTGTCTATATTGTTGTGAGTTAAGAACGTTATACCTATTATTGAAAAAATTCACACCAGTATATGCATCAAAAGTTAAATTAGCTTTTTCTGAAGCTCTTCCTGTTTTTGTTGTAATAAGAACTACACCATTTGCTCCTTGAGAACCATAAACAGCAGTTGTGGCTGCATCCTTAAGCACTTCTATAGATTCAATATCCTGAGGATTAAGATTATTCATACCTCCCGAAATAATACCATCTATCACATACAAAGGCTCATTGTTATTAGGCGTACCTAAACCTCTAACCCTTACAACTGAGGGCGTACCAGGCGAACCACTGTTGATCACTTGCACACCTGGCGCACGTGCTTGCATAGCTTGATCTGCGAGAGGAACAGGTAAACTTGCAATATCATCTCCTTTTATTGACGATACAGCACCTGTAACTTCTTCTCTGCTTTGCTTTCCATAACCAACCACAACAACATCATCTAAAGCCTCTAGACTAGTTTCAAGCGCTACATCGATTGAGGAATTACCGTTGACAGAAATTTCTTGTGTAGAAAATCCCACATAACTAAACTCCAAAACTGCATCCGCAGGTACACCTTGAAGCGTATAATTACCATCAAAATCTGTAGTTGTCCCATTATCTGTTCCTTTTACAACGATGTTTGCTCCTGGCAAAGGAAACGTTCCATCGGTAACTGTTCCGCTAACTTCTAACAAATCTTGACCCACAACTACCGAAGGCAAAGAGATAATTAATAAAATTGCCAAACATTTTAAAAATTTGATTTCCATATGTTAAATTATTAAAGTGACTATTAAGAAAAAGTTATAGTCAAATATACCATAAGATTTTAATTTTGAAAAAAAAAACCATTTTTTTTTCTTGAATTTTATAAAAATTAATTTTTTGTATAACAAAAAAATATCATAAATTACTTTATATCAGATATCTACATCATAAAATAAAATATCTTATTAACTCAAAAAAAAATTAAAAGTATGGCTTTTTTGTTCACTTATACACTAAAAATAAGCTAGAAATAATGACAAAATGATAAAAAAACATAGCAAAAAAATCAGATTTACGATAAACAAGTTGTATTTACATCACATTTATCAAATAAAAACCTTAGTAATTATAAAAAACACAAATCGAGATGAACTTCTGTTAACAATATATAAATACTTTAAATACATTATCAAGGAAATATATATTTACATTAGTTTAACCTTAAGCTTTAGAAAATAAATTTTTGATTTTTTTGGTTTAATACTTCTATCACACCATAAACTAGGAAAATATTAGCAGCTTAGTATTAATTACTACAAATCAAAATCGTCATTTACAAAAAAGAATAAATATGATGTACTTTTTATCAAATACATTATATTAGCAAAATAAATGTAACTCATACACTTATCAATACTCTTTTATTAATTATAAATCCAAACAAAATGACATTAAAACACTATTCACCTTTATTTCTAGCTATTTTAATATTAATTAGCTGTGATCAAAAGCAACAAAAACAAGAAAATAGTTCAGCAGAAAAAAGCGAAGAAACAACCAAAGACACTATTGTTTTCAAATCTGAACCATTGGTAAAAGATCAATACACAGCTGACCCTTCAGCACATGTATTTGAAGGAAAAATATTTATTTACCCTTCGCATGACTGGGATTCTGGTAAACCAGAAATGGACGATGGCAACCATTTTAATATGAAGGATTACTATGTTTTCTCTATGGAGAGCCCCACCAGTGAAGTGGTAAATCATGGAAAAGTATTAGATGTAGAAGATGTTGCGTGGGCTAAAAGGCAAATGTGGGCTCCTGATGCAGCTGAAAAAGATGGGGAATACTTTTTCTTCTTCCCTGCTAAAGACAAAGATGATATTTTTAGAATAGGAGTTGCTAAATCAGATAAACCTGAAGGGCCATTTACTCCAGAGAAGGAACCTATTGAAGGTAGCTTCAGTATAGATCCCGCTGTGTATAAAGACACAGATGGCGAATACTATATGTATTTTGGTGGAATTTGGGGTGGTCAATTACAACGTTGGTTGACAGGAGAATTTGAAGATGAAGACAACTACCCAGCTGATGATGAGCCTGCTGTAGCCCCTAAAGTTGCCAAAATGAGCGATGATTTATTAAGCTTTGCAGAGGAACCAAGGGATATTGAAATTTTAGATGAAAATGGAGGTTTAATTACAACAGGAGATAATGAACGCCGTTTTTTTGAGGCAGCTTGGGTTCATAAGTACAAAGACAAATATTATTTTTCCTACTCAACTGGAGACACTCATAATATTGCCTATGCCATAGGAGACAGTCCTTACGGCCCATTTACTTATCAAGGAGTTGTTTTAGAGCCTGTTTTAGGATGGACAAATCACCATTCTATTGTTGAGTTTGATGGAAAATGGTATATCTTTTTTCATGATAGTTCACTTTCAGAAGGCAAAACTTTCTTAAGAAGTATGAAGATGATGGAACTTGAGTATGATGAAGATGGAAAAATAAAAACTTTGCAATCTTTCACAGAAGCAGACTAAACCATTGAACACCAATTAAAATAAAAGGATGATGATTAAGTTTGTCATCCTTTTTTGTTTTTTAATGAATTCATCAAAAAGCAGCAATTCAAAATTAATATGCAACAAATAAAAAAGTTTCGTAAATTTGATGATTAATTTTTTTTTGATGAATAACAACAAAAAAGTTACTATATACGATCTAGCAAAAAAGCTTAACTATTCTCCATCTACCATTTCTAGAGCTCTAAACAACCATAAAAGCATAAGTAAAAAATCGATTAGAAAAATTCAAAAAACCGCAGAAGAACTTGGGTATAGGCCTAATACACTCGCTGCTAGTTTAAGAAATAATTCCTCAAAAACTATAGGTATTCTCATCTCTAAAATAAACAGACCATTCCAAGCTACCTTAATTACTGGAATAGAAAAAGCAGCAAGAAAAGCAAATTACAATGTCATCATCACCCAATCTGATGATAACTACGAAAATGAGGTCAATAATGCAAAAGCATTGTTTGAGGCACAAGTTGGAGGCTTAATCGTGTCTCTGGGAATAGAAACCAAAGATACTACTCATTTTGATGAATAAATTAAACAGAATATACCAGTGGTATTCGTAGATAGAGTTCCAGAAAGATTTAACTCATACCATGTGGTAATTGACAACTATGCAGCTGGATATAATGCTACTGAACATTTAATTAAACAAGGCTGTAGAAGAATAGCACATTTTACAGGCGCTCAGCATATAAATGTATACCAAAAAAGAAGAATGGGATATTTAGATGCCTTAAGAGACTATGCAATAACTCCAGAGGAAGAACTTGTTTTTGTAATGAATACGCTTAGCGCTAAAGAAGGAAAAAAAGCAACTAAATTATTGTTGAAATCTTCTAACCCACCTGATGGAATTTTTTGTGCTAACGACACGACCGCAATCAGTGCAATCTTATGCGCAAAAAAAATGGAGATTAACGTCCCAAAAGAATTAGCTATAATTGGATTTAATGACGACCCTATTTCTCGTATAATTGAACCATCACTCTCAACAGTTTCTCATCCAGCTTTAAAGATGGGTGAAATCTCTGCGAAACGTATTTTGGAGCATGACCACAGTAAAGCTGATGCGTATATGTCTGAAATTACCATTTTAAATACAGAAATTATTGTCAGAAACTCAAGTAATCGAAACTTAGTACCCAAATAATTCTGGCAACCAAAGACTAAGTACTGGAAATAGAATCACGAATATTAAAGCTATCAACATGCCAATAAACAATGGCAAAAGAGACTTTACAACCTTTTGAATACTCGTATTTGCCACACCTACACCTATAAAAAGTACTGACCCGACAGGAGGAGTACACAGTCCGATACATAAGTTTAAAATCATAATTACTCCAAAGTGAACAGGGTCTATTCCCAATTCTGTTGCTACGGGTAAAAATATGGGAGTAAATATTAACACCGCAGGGGTCATATCCATAAAAACACCTACAAACAGCAAAATGAGGTTAATTGAAAGTATAACAACAAATGGATTGTCACTAAAACTCAAAAGCGTATTAGTGACCACTTGTGGAATATTTTCATAAGACATAACCCAAGACATAGCAATAGACATGGCTATAAGCAACATAACTAGTGAAATAGTACCCACTGAGTCTATAAGAACTTGCTTTAGTTTTTGAAAATTTAGCTCTTTGTAAATGAAAGCGAGCAACAGACAATACACAACTGCTATTGAAGAGGCCTCTGTTGCTGTAAATATCCCACTTACAATTCCACCAATTATGATAACTAAAAGAAGTAAGCTTGGTAATGCATCTAAAAAAGTACGTATGATGTGCTTGAGAGAACTTCGCTTCCCAGTAGGAAAACCTTTCTTTTTCGCCCATACCAAGGCAATTCCCATTAAGATTAAGCCCGTAAGAATTCCTGGAATATACCCTGCCAAAAAAAGTGCACCAATGCTAACCCCCCCGCTTGCAAGGGAATAAATAATAAATATATTACTTGGAGGAATCAATAAACCTGTTGTTGCCGAGGTTACATTTACTGCTACACCAAATTCCTTAGTGTAGCCCTCTTTCTCCATACGCTCAGACATAAAGCTTCCAATAGCGGCAGCTGCGGCTCCTGCTGATCCTGCAATAGCACCAAACATCATGGCTGCTACAATATTTACATGTCCCAATCCTCCTGGCAAAGCACCAACCAATGATTTAGCAAATTCTATTAAACGTTTGGCTATACCTCCACTATTCATCAAATGCCCTGCGAGAATAAAAAAGGGAATAGCAAGTAAAGAAAAACTATCTAAACCTGTGGCAACACGCTGTGAAATAGTCGTTAATGCATCTATACTATCTACACTATAGAGTAGGGTAAGTACGGTTGCTACCCCAATACTCCAAGCAATAGGAACTCTTAGTACTACTAAAACCAAAAAACAAAAAACCAATATTAGTATACTCATCTCAGCCCTTTTTTATTAGTCTTAATGTTTGTTTCATTTGATAAAGTTTAAAGTAAAAAATAATCAACCCCGTAATGGGTAATACCAAATAAACAAACCCCATAGGTACGCCTAAAGCAGCAGAAGTTTGTTCAAGCTTAAATGAAATGAAAACATACCTGCCACCACCTAGAATAAATACTGTTAAGGTGAACAAAATAATAATTAGTTGTATGAGAAAATCAAGTCTTAATAGCCAAATTTCAGGAAGGGATTTAGGCAACAAGTCTATGGTAATATGCATATTTTTTCCTGAAATGTAAGCAGCACCAAAAAGGCTCACCCAAATCAATAAAAAACGTGCTAATTCATCTGTCCAAGAACTTTGATCTGCTAAAATATAGCGACTACATACCCCCCAAATCACACTTAAAAGCATGAGTACGACCAATACTACTAGCAACCATTCTAAAGCCCAATTTATTTTTTTATTCATAGTTCAGGTGCTTTATTTGCTGGATAGTTTTAAATAGGGCATTATCCTTAGTTTCTAATTTTTCAATGATGAATTGACTTTTAGCTTTAAATAACTCTATGTCTGGATAAATAATTTCCACTCCTTCCTTTTGTAAGTTTTCTAATGCCACTCGCTCTGCTTCTTCCCATAATAGACGTTGGTTTAATGAAGCCTTTTGAGCTGCTTCCTTAATCCAATCTTTTTCTTGTGAATTAAGCTTATCAAACACTTTTGTACTCATCACTAAAATATCTGGAATAGCTGAATGCTCATCCAAAGTTAAGTATTTACAAATTTCATAATGTCTTGAAGTGTAAAAACTTGGTAAATTATTCTCTGCACCATCTACAACTCCTTGTTGCAAAGAGGTATACAGCTCTCCCCAAGAAACTGGTGTTGGAGACCCTCCAAGGCTTTTTACAAGACTTATAGCAGTAGGGCTTGGCATCACTCTTAATTTTAGTCCTTTTAAATCCTCAGGCTTATTGACAGGTATACCATTGGTATAGAAAGAACGGCTTCCAGCATCAAAAAAAGTGAGTCCTTTTAACCAATATTTTTCTCCATCATTGAGCAATTCTGCACCGAGTTCACTATCATAAAGTGCGTACCTATGCGCTTTATTTTCAAAAAGATAAGGATAGCCAAAAACACGAAGTTTTGGATAAAAATTTTCCATTACTGCAGAAGACACCTTAGTCATGTCAAGGCCTCCTAGTTGTAGTAATTCTAAACTTTCTCTTTCTGAGCCTAGTTGTCCGCCAGGGTATATCTCTATAAGTAATTCTCCCTCTGAGAGCTCTTCAACTTGGCTGGCAAAAAAAGCTAAAGCTTCATGTATTGGATGTTCCAAACTTAAGCTGTGAGCCAATTTCAAAGTTTTGGTGTCTTCGGCAGGGGAGCAATACATCATAAGTGAGATTGCAAGAAGAAAAAAGATTCTCTTCATCATGGTCTCATTTCAGAAATAATATCAAGAACCCATCTTACATTGGCTTCAATAGAAGCAAAATCTTTTTCCCTAACAAGTTCGTTGGAAATGAGAGCACTTCCCATACCTAAACATGATACGCCAGCCCCTAACCATTTCCCTATGTTTGACTTATCCAAACTAACACCACCACTAGGCATGATAGCGGTCCATGGCTGTGCTGCCCTTATCGACTTCACAAAGTCGGGCCCTAGAACAGAGGCAGGAAATAGCTTTACTATTTCACAACCTAATTCTTCAGCTCGGCTAATTTCAGTTAAACTTCCACATCCCGGCAAGTAAAGAATTTTTCGTCTATTACAAACCAAAGCAACGTCTTCTCTTATTACAGGACTTACAATAAATTTTGCTCCAATATTCATATACAAACTTGCTGTACCTGCATCTGGGACTGATCCTACACCCAAAATCATTTCAGGGCATTCAACACTTGCAAATTTAATTAGTGAAGTAAAAACTTCATGTGCTCTATCTCCTCTGTGAGTAAATTCAAAACATTGAGCACCACCCTTACACAGAGCCAATACAACTTGTTTCATCAATTCTTCATCTTTATGATAAAATAAGGGGACTAGGCCAGAGGAGGTGATTTTAATTGCTATTTCTGGTCTTGATTGATATTTCATAATTCTTAATTCTTATCGTTTCATTCTTCCTGAAGACTCTCCTTCTACTAAATTCAATACCTCTTCTCTACTTACTCTGTTGAAGTCTCCACCTATCGTGTGCTTTAAACAAGAGGCTGCTGTTGCAAATTCTAAGGCTTTTTGGTCATCAAAATGTTGTAAACCATAGATGAGCCCTCCCATAAAGCTATCGCCTGTTCCTACTCTGTCTACAATTGGGTATATTTCATAGCGCTTTGAGCTAAACTGTTCAGCATCCGAAAATAAATCTGCTGACCAAATATGATGAGAAGCATTTAATTCTTTTCGATTAGTGATAGCAATTTTCTGAAGCTTAGGAAAACGCTTAAATAAATCTTGTGAGAGTTTTGTATTATTTGCTGTCAAATCCATATTAAAAAACTGATTACAAGCGTAACTCCCAGCTAACAAAATGTCTGTTTGCGACACCAATTCTTGCATACATTTTTGTGGTTGCGCATTTTTATATTGCCACAGATTTCCTCTGTAATTCAAATCTCCCGATACCTTAATTCCTTTCTGCTTTGCTATAATCAGTGCCTTGTGAATAACTTCTGATGCACTTTCTGATATAGCAGGTATTATTCCTGACCAATGAAACCAGCCACAATCTTCAAAAATTAAATCCCAATTAAATGTAGCTATATTTATATCTGAAAACCCTGAATGAGCTCTATCGTAAATCACATTTCCAGGTCTATTAATAGCACCTGTTTCTAAAAAATAAAGCCCTAACCTCTTTCCTCCAAAATGAATATGTTGTATTCCTACCGAGTTAGCCTTTAAAATGTTTAACGCAGATTCTCCAAGAGGATTGTTGGGTAAAACTGAAACAAATTCAGTATTAAGTCCAAAGTTTGATGCTGTAATTAACACATTTGCCTCACTACCACCATAGTGTACTTGAAATTGATCAGCTTGTTCAAAACGAAGATAATCTTTGCAAGATAAACGCATTAGTAATTCCCCTAAACTCACTAGTTTTTTCATGATTCTACTGATTTGAGTTCTGGAAATTCGAAATATGCTTTCGCATTGTAGTAGCAGATATCTTGTATGAGTTTACCAATCCACTCCATATCATCAGGCAATAGATTTGATTGGATATCGTTGCCAAAAAGATTGCACAATACCCTCCTAAAGTATTCGTGTCTGGGCACAGACAGAAAACTTCTACTGTCTGTAAGCATACCCACAAAACAACTTATGAGTCCCATATTAGATAGAGAGTTAAGCTGTTTTTCCATGCCGTCTTTTTGGTCTAGAAACCACCAGGCAGAGCCATGTTGAATTTTACCTTTTTGCGTATCACCCATAAAATTTCCTGCCATAGTAGCCATCACTTCATTATCTGAAGGATTGACATTATACAAAATAGTTTTAGGCAGATGGTCATCTTTATTTAAACCATCCAAAAATTTAGCAAGAGGTTTGGCTTGATTAAAGTCACCTATGCTATCTACCCCAGCATCTTTACCAAGTTGTTTGAGTAATTTTGAATTCGTATCTCGTATAGGCCCTAAATGCAATTGCATTGTCCAATGTTTTTGAGCGTACATTCTTCCAAGTTCATGCATTAACACCGATTGGTATTTTTCTGCCTCTTCATGACTTACAGCTTTACCTTCTAATTTTTTAGCAAATAATCTATCAATATCTTCTTTTGGGACATTCAATGCTGGGACATGCTCTAATCCATGATCTGAAAGTCTACATCCATTTTTATGAAAGTAATCTACCCGCTTTTGGATAGCCAAACATAAAGAATTAAAATCGAAAATAGAAACCCTTGTAATCGCTTCAATGGTATTTAAATAAGATAAAAATTCAGGCGAATCGATGTTTAATAAAGCATCTGGTCTAAAAGTTGGTAGAACCGCTACACCAAAATCATCATCAGCAATTCTTTGATGATATTTTAGGTCATCGGCGGGATCATCTGTGGTGCAGACGATCTGTACCTTCATCCGTTTAAGGAGATTTCTTGTAGAAAATTCTGGTGTATTCAGCTTTGCATTACATTCCTCGTAAATAGCCTTAGCTGTTTCTTCGTTCAGTAATGTATCAATGTCAAAAAAACGTTTCAATTCTAAATGAGTCCAATGATAAAGCGGATTTCTCATTGTGTAGGGTACAGTACATGCCCATTTTAAAAACTTTTCTTCGTCTGTACTGTTTCCTGTTATATATCGCTCTTCAATTCCTAAAGCTCTCATGGCTCTCCATTTATAATGGTCGCCTTCAATCCAAATTTCTGTAATTGTTTTGAATTGACGATCGACTGCAATATCCTTAGCAGAAAGATGACAGTGATAATCTATTATCGGCATATCTTTCGCATAAGTATGATAAAGCTCTTGAGCATATTCATTTTCCAGTAAAAAATCTTCTTTAATAAAACTCATCATTTTCTTATTTTCATTTCTTGTATTATTTCAGTGAAATGGTTGCCACTATAGTTGCTCCTTATTGAATGCTTCTATTTGCTAATTTAAGTTCGGAAAATTCAAACTCAGAATTGGATAAACCAAACTTGAAGGAATAAATTATCAAACGTTTAAAAAGTATAATTTTATACCTCATTTGCTAGGTTTT
>PXFS01000088.1 GCA_003564185.1 Flavobacteriaceae bacterium | reverse complement strand
TTATTGTTGTAAACCATAAATTCTTTCAATACGTTGTGGTACATTTTCTCTTCTTACTGCGCGATCAATTCGCTGTATTTCATCATTGTTTTTCTTAACAAAATATTCTAACCGCTCTTCAAGGGCTTCAAGTCTTTTTAAATAATTAAAAAACTCTTCGGTTTTATTGGTTTCTAAAAGGCTATTTACATAATGTACAAAAAGTACTTCTTTAGACTTTCGGTTAATGTTAGAATATATTCTTACCTCAGAATCTCTGTAATCAAAAGGATTGTCTCTGTAAATGGTAAAAAGTGAATCTGTTTTTTGAATAAAGTGGTCAAATCGTTTTAGTCTTGATTTATTGGCTATAATTTTTTCATTAACCTCGACTAAGTCTTTACCAAGTTTTATTTTTTCTTCAAACTCTTCATTATTAATGTAATTTTTATAAAGACTACTTATAATATTATTACTGAAGGCTAAATAGATATTGGTACTTAATTTTCTGTCCTCAAATTCGCCATCTATTTTCTCACCTTGAGCGTAGAGACTATCTCTTTCTGTACTTAAACGTAGAATTTTATTGTTTAAAGAATCTATTTTTTCTTCTTGAGCAAATTGTTTAAATTGCTTGTTAGTATCCTCTATATTTTGAAAAGAGCTATTGATTAACGTGTCTTGTAAGTGATTTAATTTTTTTAGTGGTTCTTCATTTTTCATCGATTCTTCAAATGAAAAATCTATGGCTACAGAGTCTTTTTCTGAATCGAATGTAAAATGTTGGTAGTATTTTAGATGAATTGTGTCTAGCACATTTTCTAAATACATGTCTCGGTTTACAAAATCAAAATAGCTCTCTTTTTCTAAGTCTGTAATGCTATCTATGATGCTTAACTTCCCTAAATATGCTTTAGTTTCAGCATATTTTCTTGATAGTTCTTTACTTTTATCTTTATTTAAAATTACACTTGAGTTGTTTACAAATGACTGAATAGAATCAAAAGATTTTTCATTATTTTCAACCAATTCATCCATCAAAGCTTGATTATTTTGATCGTAACTAATTTTGAATCTACGGGTGAAATTAAATTGTAAGCTGTCCTCACTAAAACTCCCTAAGCGATGAAATTTATTGAGTTCATCTACTGTATTTTGAATCAATTGATTTCCCTTTTTTTGCGCATCAAGTTCTTTTCTGCTCTTCACACCAGAGTCATAGGTAATTCCAAAGCCACGTTTAGAAAACTCAAAATTCACACTATCAGAAGATTTAATTTGTTCAATTTTCTCTGTAGTGGTTTCATATACAATAGAATCCTTTACTTCATTATTTTCATACGTAACTATACTAGTTAAAAAGCCGTCGTAATAATTTCTTACTTCCTTGTTTTTTTGATCGTCTTCAGAAATGTATTGAATGATTAAATTACCGTCTAAAAATCCTCCTTCATTAAAGCTTCCGGTTACTTTGTTTTGTAGTTGATCACCATTTATAAATTCGAAATCTCCCACGGGTATTCCATCAGAAAAATTAACTGAAGTTATTTTATCAGCTCCTGTTACTAAACTATCAACTTGTTTAATTTCAACAATCCACTCGTTTTCAGGTAAATTTTTATGGTAAAAGAATTGAAAGTTAAGCTCATTACCTATAAGACGATTGCCTTGGTTTACTTTATACTCATTTTTTTTATTCGCTTTAGAATCTTCTTCAAATGTAATTTCACCTAAAATTATTTTGAAATCCTGTATTTTAAACAACCATTCACCTTCTTTTTTACTGTCCTCATAATTTCCAGAGATGTAAAGCCTATTCAAATCAAATTTTTGTTCTGTAAAATCAGTCTTAAAACTATAACTTCCATGCAGTTGCAATGAGTCTTTGGCTTGCCTCTCTTCAGTAGTAAAGAAAACTTCTTTGCCTTCATATTGATCAAAAATCACCGTATCTCTCTGAACCTTAACCAAACTATCTAAAGCTTTTGAGGGTTTTTCTTGTGCATTTGTAGAGATGCATAAGCCTAAGATTATAATAAATATGTAGTATTTCATAATCATTATTTACGTAAAAATCGAAATGGGAATGCTCCAAGCGTAAGGTGAAGTTGGTGAATCATCCCCTGTTCATTTGGATCTAAATTAATCACGTTAATTGTGGAACCTATTCTAAAATAGTAATTGTCTCTTTCAACACTCAAACCAAAAAATAAGCCTGCGTCAAACTTGCTAAATTTGTTAGGTTGATAGTTGAAAAAATCCGGACTTGCTTGTTCAAATGCATTATACGCTCTTGACATGGATGCATTTAATAAATAACTGAATTCAAAGCCCAGTAAAAAGCGAAAATCAAATTCCCGTAATTCTGGAATTTCATAGGAAACAAAAATAGGAGCTTGTAATCGGTATAAACTAAATTCAATATCTGCGCTTCGTTGCCTGAAATTGGTGTTGTTGAAATGCAAACCATAGTTGATGAACAAATTCATTCCAGGCGATTGATAGTGCTCCACTCCAAAATGACTCCCGTAACCATAGGTGGTTTCTGAATTGTTTTTGTTGAAGTAAATACCTCCGTTATTTAAACCGGCTACAATCACCAAATCGTCTAGGTAATAAGGGAAATCAAATTTTTTGGACACCTCCTCTTCTTCTTCTAAGCTAGCATTGTTGCTAGTGTTAATTTCATCTTCTTGCGAATAATAAGTGGTAGTAGATATAAAAAACAGTAATATGATTTTTAAATAAGTAACTTTCAATGTTGTGATTTTTATACAAATATCAATACTCAAACGTATTATGGTTATTGGTCTGTTTGATTTTCTAATTGATTTTTTTGATTTTATTATTAATTTAATAGTTTCATTTTCAAAGTGTATATATTTATTACATTCATAAAACAAAGTGTTTAAAGATTAGTCAGCTGTATAGAAAATCTTATATTTGCGCTTCTGAAATAGATAAAAATTTGTAATGCAAAAAAGATTAATTATCCTTATTCTTTGTATTCACTCTTTTTTCAGCTTTAGTCAAGATTTTAGTTATGGGGCTAAATTTGGAACAGTTTTGGGTGGTCTAATCACAGATAGAAGCGGAATGAACCTTAGGGTTTCTGCACAAATAGGTGGAGAAGCAGAGTGGCGTTGGAATAATCTTTCTTTCCAGCCTGAATTAATGTATTCTAGGCAAGGAGAAATTGAACGTGATCAAGGTGCTAGAATTGATAATACCTTAAAATTAGATTATATCATTATGCCTTTAATGGGAAAGTACTATTTTAATGAAGGTTTTTATGCAGAAGCTGGACCACAGGTGGGTTATTTATTGTACGCTAATTACAGAAGGCAAGAAGGCAGCTTTAGGGAAGTAACCGACGAGCGTGATAATTACAGAAATTTTGATTTATCTGCAAATCTAGGTATAGGCTATTTAACCGAGTGGGGGTTTAGTATTGGTTTGCGTTATTCTATGGGTACATTTAATATTCTCAGAAACCCTACAGAAAATACTACCTCGCAAAGAAATTCGGTATATCAGTTTTATATGGGGATGAGGTTTTAAATGGTCTAATTTGAATAACTTTGCGCCAAAAAAATAAAATGAGTAACAAGCAAAAACAAAATAAAGGAAATAAATTTACTAAGAAAGAGGTAGCTCAATCTAAGGTAGATCAGCAACTAAAAAATCCTGAGGCAGGTATGCGTTT